>JAITBL010000127.1 GCA_031283575.1 Treponema sp.
GGCGGCGGCAGACTTTTTCCACGACGTTTGCCGCGTCAAAAAGTCCCGGACTTACCACGGTGCGGACTTCGTAGAGTTTTTCCCTGTCCGCGCACAATTCGGCGTTTTCCAGTATGCCCTCGCCGCCGCCGCCCGAGACCGCGCGGTATTCCCGCGGGTTTTCGGGATCGGCCTTGATATCAATCATCACTCCATCGGTAACATCAAGGAGTTCTTTTGAAAAATCATGGCTGCCGTTGGTGTCCAGAAAAAAACTCTTGCCCAGCGCCCGCGAGCGCGCTCCCAGCTCGGTTAAAAATTCCGGATACAGGGTACATTCGCCGCCCGACACGGTAATTCCCCTGATAAAGGGAAGTGAGGGCGCGATGCAGGCGGCGACCGCTTCGGCGTTCAAAAACCGTACGCGGGGGCTGGCGGAACGGGGACAGGCCCTGATACATTCGTCGCAGAGGACGCAGGCGTCCCCGTCCCAGCGCAGCGCTCCGCCTTCACCGCGGGAGAGGGCGCGCGCGGGACAGCCGGCGAGGCAGAGGCCGCAGGAGGCGCAGAGATTGATCGTTTCGCTGTTGTGGCAATAGACGCAGTTAAAGTTACAGCCCTGGAGGAAGACGGCGGCGCGGTTCCCCGGCCCGTCGACACTACTCGACCGCAGTATGCGGTTTACCGGCGCTTGCATCGATTAACGATAGTACCGTGTAACAGCAAAAGTACTGTCAAGATATTTTACCACGAAGGCGCGGAAAAGTAGACCGCTGCGCGGTCAATCAGAAAAGCTCTCTTCTTTGTGCGCCTTTGTGCTCCGTTGTGGTTAAAAATTCTTCCCCTGCGCGATGAACCCGTTCGTGTCTTTTCGTGTGCTTCGTGGTTTCCTTTGTGGTTCATTCTTCCGCCTTTCTTTTCTAAATAGCTGCATACAAGATGTTACAATCTGCTAAAGTGTCAGCGCCGCCTGCGTTCCAGAATCCGGCCGTTTCGGGCGGAACCAAGACCCAGCGCGGTGGTGTCGTGGAGGACGTTTTCCCCCAAGGCGAGTTTATCCATCTGCGATCGCTTTACCAGATAGCCGGTAACGCGGATCACGTCCGAGTCGCCGGAATAAATCGAAAAATAGCGTCCGCCTTTGGCGAAGCCTCCCTTCACCATGTCGAGGAGATAAGCGGGATTGTTCCGGGCGCTGGTCTCCACGGTAAAGACATCGCCTGAGCCCGCGGGAAAATAACCGTGAAAGAGACCGCAGTGGGTCAGGTGATCGCTGAGTTCTTCGGGCTCCTCTCCTATGGGGATGCGTGTGGCGGGGCTTTCGCCCACATCGGTTTCAATCCCCACCTGGCCGTGGAGAAGGAAATGTCCGCCCGTCGCCCCGCAGTGGGGATTGTGGCGGGCTTTTACCAGCGCGTCGATTTTTTCCATAACGGCGATGCCGAGCCGGTCCGCTTCCGAAGGCATGGCGGGGTCCTGTCCAAAGCGGCCCGTTTTTCCCTCTTTCTTCATCAAGTCGTTGACACATTCGGCAAGACCGACGATGCCGAACATGGCGGTAAATTTTTCCTTTCTGATAAAGCCTTCTTTGACAAGAAAGTTCGAAGTGAAGAAACCCGATTTGCCGGCCATAAAACTGATGCGCGCGTCCATGCAGGCCATCATCGCGGCGGCGGCCTTTTCCAGCAGCGGCCAAAATTCGGCAAGGCCGGACGCCATGGCGGCGAGGTGTCCCAGACGGAGCCGCGTCAGCGTGAACGAACCGCCCCCGACCAACAGGCCGTTGTAGCAGCTTGCCAGCGCGTAACCGGGTCCCAGTTCGCTTACAAACATTTTATGGTTGGCAAAGCTCGGCTTGGCGCTGGCAAGGGCCGTCTCGGCGGCAAGCAGGGCGAAAGGTTCGGGGGTCAGATCCGCGTCGTAGAGCAGGGAAATATTCGGCACGCTCCTGGGTTCTTCCTTCTCGCACTCCAGGATGATTCTGCCGGCTTCGGTTTCCGCGGGCCCCAGGTCGGCGTGGCAAAAGGAGTCGGTAATCGTCCTGTCCACATAACGGAGAAAAAGGCCTATCTTTTTTTTCGCCCCGCCGCGGCCGGTGTTTTTTACAAACGGGTCGAGCAGCCGGTCGAGAAAACCGATGAATACGGGAAAATTGGTTACCGAGGGAACGTGGCGTATAAAGATCGAAAGCACGTTGAGGGCTTCATCCAAATCGCCCGGCGGCGGCAGTTCCAGGAATTCGCAGCCCTTTTGAAAGAGCAGTTCATAATCGGGAACAATATAGCGGGGACGGGGAGGGCAGTTGGATTCGTTCAAATCGCAGATCACGCCGGCGTCTTTGAAGACAAGATAATCGGGCGGCAGATCGATTACCTCGATAAGGGACTCGGAAAGCCGCTCAAGGTTCGTTACCTTTTGTTCGTGGGTGAGCCTGATATCGCACACCGTATCGAGAATCTGCCTGCGGGTTTTTTCAACCCGCTCCATGCTAATCGCCCTCATAATTTCAATATACCGCGATCGGGCGCGTAAAGCTATGCGGTTCCCGACGGATCGTAGATTTTGCCGCTTGCCGCGGGGGCGTGGCTTCTTCCGATAAAGAGCAGCACCAAAAGCGTTATGATGTAGGGAATCATGTTAAGCAGGTGCGTCGAAACGGAAAGGCCGAACTTGGGATTGCCCAGGGTGAGCGAGAGCGACTTGCAAAAACCGAAAAGCAGACAGGCCAGCACGGTGTTTTTCGGTTTGAATTTGCCGAAGATCACCGCGGCGATGGCGATAAAACCCTGCCCCGAAATGATTGACGGAAAGAAGTACGAAACCGTGGAAAGGGGAATGATCGCCCCGCCCAGCGCGGCGAGGACGCCCGAAAGCGCCACGCAGAAATATCTGACGCGGAACACGTTGATTCCCAGCGTGGCCGCCGCGCGGGGATGTTCCCCCACGGCGCGTATACGCAGGCCCAGCCGTGTTTTTATAAGGAGGAACCAGATCAGCAGGGCCAGCGCCAGGCATAAATACACCGAAATATAATTCTTGAAGGTGTAGTTAAGGAAAGAACCTTCGCTAAAAATGCCGCCCAGCACGACCGGCAGTTTTCCGGTAAGTTCCACGGGGCGGGTCTGGGTCGATCCGTCGAAGATCGCCTTGCAAAAATAAATCGCCGCGCCCGGGGCAAGGAGGTTGATCGCGATTCCCGATATCGTTTGATCGGCCTTAAACGTGATCGAGGCCAGCGCGTGGAGAAGGCCGAAGAAAGCCCCCGCGAGCGCTCCGGCGGCAAGGCCTATCCAGGGGCTGCCGGTAATCACCGAGACCGCCGCGCAGGTAAACGCGCCGATGGTCATCTGCCCTTCAATGCCGATGTTCACAACGCCCGAAATTTCGCTCATGATCGAACCCATGCCGGCGACGATCAGCGGAGCGCCGTAGGTAAGGGTCGAGCTGATTAACAACCCTATATCGGAGGAGCTGAGGTTCATAGGGGGATTCCTCCTTTCTTTGCCTTGATGAACTTGACCAGCGCCTTAAAGGCGCCCATGATCGCGATGGAATAAATGATCACGCCGATGACAACATTGACCAGCTCGCTGGGAGCGCCGATGGTGTTGAGTTTCGAGCCGCCGTATTTCATGCCGCCGTAAAAGAGGCCCGAGAAGAGGGCGCCGATGGGATTGATCCCGCCTATCATGGAAACCGAGATGCCGTCAAAACCGTAGCCTTCCTGCGCGCCCAGCTGGGTAAGCCGGCCTACTACGCCCAGCAGCTGGACCGCGCCGCCGAGACCGGCGAGCAGGCCCGAAATTCCCATGGAAAGGACAATCGATTTTGCGACCGGAAGTCCGCCGTATTCCGCCGCGTGGCGGTTAAAACCCACAACCCGCAGCCGGTAGCCGAGGATCGTTTTGTTAAGAATCAGCCAGATGACAAAAACGGCCGCGATGGCGATGAACATGCCCCAGTGGACCCGCACCGTTCCCAGGATTCCCCTGAACGCGCCGGTTGAAATGCGCGAGGTTTCGGCGATATCCATGGAGGCCGTCGAGTTGGGTTTTTTGAAGGCCGACATCACGAGAAAATTGGAAAAGTAAAAGGCTATCCAGTTAAGCATGATCGTTACGATTACTTCGTGAATTCCCTTGTACGCCTTGAGCAGCCCGGCAATGCTCCCCAAAAGGGCGCCCGCGAGGCCTCCGGCAAGGACGCAGACAAAACCGTGTATTCCGGCGGGCAGGGGAACGAGAAGGCTCACCGCCAGGGCGCAGACGCTTCCCATGATGTACTGGCCTTCGGCGCCTATGTTAAAAAGGCCGGTCCTGAAGGCAAAGGTGACCGCAAGGCCCGTCAGGATGATCGGCGTGGCGTACTGCACCATGTACATGATGTTTTTTGGCGATCCGAATATTCCCTGGAAAAGAACGCCGTAGGCGGTAAGGGGATTAAAACCGGTGACAATCAGTATAAGGGCGCCGGCGGCAAGGCCTATAATGATCGCCAGAAGCGTATAGAGAAAGGCGTCGTTCCAGATCACCTTGAAGAGCTTTTTGTTCATGCCCTGCCTCCCGCCATCATAAGCCCCAATTTTCCCTGATCCGCTTCGGCGCCATTGACGCTGCCGGCGATTTGGCCGCGGAACATCACGTCGATACGGTCGGAAAGATTCATGATTTCGCTTAACTCAAATGAAACGAGAAGCACCGCCTTGCCCGCGTCCCGCTGGGCGACAATGTAGCGGTGTACATATTCTATCGCCCCCACATCCAGACCCCGCGTCGGGTTGACGCAGATTAAAAGATCCTTGTTGTTGGTTACTTCGCGGGCGATAATTACCTTTTGCTGGTTGCCCCCCGAAAGGCTCGCCGTCGGGACTTCGCTGCGGGCGGGGCGCACGTCGAATTTTTCGATAAGCTTGAGCGCGTGCGAAACTATCGCCTTGTTCCGCAAAAAGCCCCGTTTTGAATATTCCTTTTCCTGTATTTTTTGAAGCACCATGTTTTCCGCCACGGACAATTCAAGCACCAGTCCGTGCTTCTGCCGGTCTTCGGGGATGGAAGAAACGCCCGTCTCGAAAATCATCCTGGGGGATTTGTTAAAAATATCCCTTCCCTCAACGCTGATCTTTCCCGACGCGGCTTTGCGGAGCCCCGTAAGGGCCTCGACCAATTCCGACTGGCCGTTGCCGTCCACGCCGGCAATTCCCACAATTTCCCCCGCCCGTACGGAAAGGGAAAGGCCGTTGACCGCCGGATGCCCCTGGTAGTTTTTAACCACGAGGTTTTCCACTTTAAGAACTTCTGCGCCGGGCACGGCGGATTTTTTGTCAACCTCGAATTCAACGGCCCGCCCTACCATCATAGAGGCAAGATCCTGTTCGCTGACATCGGCTACCTTGACCGTGTTGATCGTTTTTCCCGCGCGGATAATGGTGCAGTGGTCGGCCATGTTTTTTATTTCGACGAGTTTATGGGTGATGATGATCACCGTTTTTCCCTCGTTCACGAGATTTTTCATGATGATCCCCAGCTCGTCGATTTCCTGGGGAGTAAGGGAAGCGGTGGGTTCGTCAAGAATTAAAATTTCCGCGCCGCGGTAGAGCACCTTGAGGATCTCGACCCGCTGCTGCATGCTCACCGAAATGTCTTCGATTTTGGCGTCGGGGTCGACCTTGAGATCGTAGCGATCGCTTAGGGCCTGCACGTCTTTGCGCGCTTTTTTCGCGTCGACCATGCCGAACTTTTCCATGGGCTCGCGGCCCAGGACGATATTTTCGGTAACGGTAAAGGGGGGAACAAGCATAAAGTGCTGGTGAACCATTCCGATTCCGTACTCAATCGCCCGCGAAGGGGAATCGATGGTAACGGTAGTTCCCTTGATGGAAATGCTGCCCGACGTGGGCTGCAGAAGGCCGTAGAGCACGTTCATCAGCGTACTCTTGCCGGCGCCGTTTTCGCCCAGTATGGCGTGTATTGATTTTTGCGAAACCGTAAGACACACATTGTCGTTGGCCCTGAAAGAGCCAAAGGCCATAGTGATATTCCGCATGTCAACCGCGGGGGCGTCTGTCAGGACTGCTTCCATAGCGACTCCTTTGTTCCGTGCGGTAAAAAAACACGGGCGGCCGCCGCAGGAGACGCCGCCCTGATAAAACGCTCGGCTAGTTTACGGCCGCCATGGTATATTTGCCGGGGAAGAGCGCTTCGAGTTCCGCGGCGGTAGCGGGAACTTTCTGTTCACCCGAAATAATTTTGGCCTTGATCGCTTCCACCTCGGCAATGACTTCCGGGGGAATGTGATTGCCGGTGGTGGCATAGCCCACGCCGGAATTCTTGAGATTGTAGAGCAGGGTGCCGCCGCCCTTGAAGGCGCCCTTAAGCATCGAGTTGGACACATCGTAGATCGCGTTGTCAACCCGTTTGAGGGCGCTGGTCAGTACGTTGTCGGGGGCAATGTAGTTCTGGTCGATGTCGACGCCGATAGCCCACTTGCCCTGTTCGCGGGCCGCTTCAATAACTCCCGCGCCGGTTCCCCCCGCCGCCTGATAGATGATGTCGGCGCCGGCGGCAAAATACTGGTTGGCGATATTCTTGCCGGCCGCGGGGTCCCCAAAGGAACCGGAATACTGGCCCATCACGACGGCGCCGGGATTGGCGGTAAGCACGCCGGCATAATAACCGACGGCAAAACTCTCCATCGTGGGGCTTGCGATGCCGTTTACGTGTCCTACCTTACCGGTCTTGCTTACCTTGCCGGCTATATAGCCGACGAGGAACGAACATTCCTCGGCGGAAAAGACTATGCCGGTGACATTGTTATTGGGAACCTGATCGGGACTGTAGGCGTAATCAATGATCGCGAACTGCATGTCGGAATAATCCTTTCCCGCCTGGGCGATGGCGTCGCCCATCATAAAGCCTATTCCCCAGAGCAGATCGACTTCCTGATCGACATAGGTGTCGATATTGGGGGAATAATTACTCTCGTCCTTGGATTCAATGTACGAAACCACGCTGCCGCTTTCGTCCCTAAAGCGCTGGAGCCCTTCCCAGGCGCTTTGATTAAAGGACTGGTCGTTGACGCCGCCCACATCGGTCACCAGACCTACCTTGAGGGCGCCGGACGTTTCCGTTGTTTTGTCCGAATTTCCGCCGCAGCCGGCCAAAATCGCCAGGATGACGGCAAAAACCGCAATTTTCCTTAATACCATGAATTCACTCCTCTCGTGTTTGTTTTCTTTCGTTTATGGTACTCCCGCTCCGGTGTCATGTCAATGGAAAGATGGGCCCTTTCGCGCCTCTTGCGCCGGCGCGCAGCGCTGTTCAAGAAGAAGGTCGGCCGTAACGAGGGCCGCCATGGCCTCTACCACGGGGAGGACTCTGGGAACGATGCAGAGATCATGGCGGCCGCGGATTGCGAGCCGCCTTTTGCCGCCGTTTGCGGCGATGGTATCCTGGGGCCGCGAGATAGAGGCGGCCGGTTTAAAGGCGGCGCGGAAGACGATCTCCATGCCGTTGGAAATGCCCCCCAGCATGCCGCCCGCGTGGTTGTCCGCAAAAGACGCGTTTTGCGCGCCTGCTTCCGCCGAACGCGGCGGCAGAAGCGGCGCGTCGTTGTTTGCCGAGCCGCGGGACGCGGCCGCGGCGAAACCGCCGCCGAATTCCACGCCCTTGCAGGCGCCTATGCTCAACACGGCCGCTCCGATGCGGGCGCCGATCTTGTCGAAAACCGGTTCGCCCAAACCGGCGGGTATTCCCGCGATACGACATTCAACAAGGCCGCCGGCGCTGTCCCCTTCGGCCTTGCGCTGTTCCAGCAGCGCTTCGATGGCCGCCTCTTCCGTTTCGCCGCCTATAGAGACGGCGCGCGCGCTTACGCTGACGCCGTAAGCCGCGAGAAAACATTTGGCCGCGGCCCCGGCGGCGACGCGCGCCGCCGTTTCGCGGCCGGAACTCCGGCCGCCGCCCCGGTGATCGCGCCTGCCGTACTTTGCCTCCCAGGTCCAGTCGGCGTGTCCGGGCCGGTATACCCCGGCCAGTTCGTCATAGTCGCCGGAACGCTGACCGGTGTTGCGGATTACAATCGCGATGGGGGTTCCCAGCGTTTTTCCCTCAAATATGCCGGAAAGAATTTCCGGCGCGTCTTCTTCGCGCCGCGCGGTCGACGAGACGGTGGACGCGGGCCGCCGCCGTTCAAGTTCGGCGGCGATAATTTCGGCGCTGAGATCGACGCCCGCGGGACAGCCGTCAATGACGCAGCCGACGGCGGGGCCGTGGCTTTCACCAAAGGTCGTTACGCGGAAAATTTTACCAAAAACGTTTCCGGCCATAAAATCAGAACGCTTTAATTTCGGAAAGAGCCGGAGGATTCGCCCCCTTGCGGGAACAGACGATGGCCGCCGCCCTGTTGGCAAAGATCAGGGCCTCTTTTAATTCGGCTTCGTCAAGACGCGGCAGGGCCTCGCGGGACAGCCTGCCTTCCAGCTCCAGTTTGGCGAGGAAAGCGCCGTGAAAGGTGTCGCCCGCGCCGATAGTATCGGCCACGGGAAGATCGACAGCCGCGGCACGGACCCTGATAATGCCGCCGCCGCTTTTGAGCAGCGCCAGCGCGCCGTCTTTTCCCAGCGTTACCGCCACGAGACGGGGACCCAGCGAAAGGAGTTTTTCGACACAGGCTTCAAGGCCAAGGCGCGGATAGATAAAGTCGAAATCGGCCGCGGAAATTTTGACAATGTCCGAAGCGCGCGCCCAGTTTTCAAAGCGCCGCAGCCAGGCTTCGCGGTTCAAAATCATCAGGGGCCTTACATTGGGATCGTGTGAAATCACCGGTCCTCCCTCCCGCGCGTGTTCCCGCATGATCAGGCTTTCGATGGCGGTCGCGGCCGGCTCCAGCGTCATGGAAATGGAACCGAAGAGCAGGCAGTTGACTTCGGCGGGAAGTTTTTCGGGCAGGTCCGTTTCGCAAAGGGCGCGGTCCGCCGCTCCCGTGGTATAAAAAAGGTACGACGGCTCTTTTTCCGCCTCGAGTTTGACAAAGGCGAGGGTGGTCGTTTCGTCCTTGGTCCTTCTGACAAGAGCCGTTGAAACGTAATTTGCCTCAAGATTGCGTATCAGTTCCTCGCCGAAAAAATCGGTGGAAAGCCGGCTGAAGAAAGCCGTCCGCGGCCGCGAGTCAGCGTCCCTTCCCAGAACGCGCCCCGCGGCAATGGCGGTATTGTAGGGGCTTCCGCCGTAACAGGGGGCGTAGAGGTTCCTTCCCGCGCTGTCCCGCTCGGGGACCATGTCGATGAGCGCTTCTCCGCAGCAAAGTATCATGCGCCCATTCTATACAAAAACGGCGTATTCCGCTACACTCAAAACATGACGGCACGGACCTGTACGGTTGACGAGAACAAGCGGCATTGCAACTGCAGCTTTAGCTGCGACAAAGCGGGGATCTGCTGCCGCTGTCTTAACTATCACCGCGCTCTGGGAGAACTTCCCGGCTGTTACTTTCCCCGCGAGGCCGAAAAAACCGGCAACCGCTCCATCGCCAATTTTATCAGCATTATCCAGAAGCAGGGGAGCGCCTACTTAAAATAAGCGCCCCAAAGAACGCGGCCTGAAAAGCCGGGCCGCCGCGCGGACATTTTTAGCGTTAGCCTTTTTAGCCCATATAGTGCTTGAAAACATTGTCCACAGCCGAAATTACCGCGCCTTTTATGTCTTCCGAGAGGCCGGCTATGACTTTTCTGCCGCCTTCCGGGAGTATATCGCCCTTAAAAAGCTCAAAAACATCTACATCAAGGGCTTTTGCAAGGCTGCAGAGGGTTCCGGCCAGGGGAAAATTGTTGCCCCGCTCGATATTTGAGAGAAAC
>JAITBL010000188.1 GCA_031283575.1 Treponema sp.
AGGCGGGCAGCGGCCTTATCAACAAAGGCCGCGCCGATGCCGTCAAAGCGGACGCCGTTTACGACATCGTAAAGAAGGGCCGCCTTTCCGTACAAAACGAAGGCATCGCGCTGGTGTACGCCGAAGCGGATCTGGTGGGTACGCTTACGATAAGGGAGGCGGATGAGGAAGTGGCCGCGGGCGCCCTTGCCCGTACCGGCTTCTTTGACCGCGTTGAGGCGGGGGACGAAATTATTTTGCACGGCGAAAAAAGCGGCGCTCCCCCTCCCGCCGCAGCCCCGGACCCGGAACTGCGCGCCTTATTGCGGGCCCTGCACTAGTGTTCTGTAAACACTAAAAGTACTATTAAGATATTTAACCACAAAGGCGCGGAAGGCGCACGAAGGAAGAGGAAGCTCTCACCTTGGTGCTTTCTGATTGACCGCGTAGCGGTCTACCTTGTGTATAGCATCGTGGTTCATATTCTTTTTCCTCGCTTTCTTTATATCCGCATTTAATTACCCGATACGGAGCTTTATTCGACCTTGAATTTTGACACCTCCTGTACCAGTACGTCGATGTTTTCCTTGTTCTGCCCGCTGATCTCGTTGACCCGTGTTATTGCCACATTGATCTGATCCGCGCCGGTCGCCATCTCGTTCATCCCGTTGGTAATTTCCTGGGTCACCGTTTCAAGATTCCTGCTTTCCTGGATTACCTGCCGGCTCCCCTCAAGCATCTCCTCCGAGCCGCTTTTCACCATCTGTGTCGCGTCGTTAAGCTGGCCTATGGCTTCCAGTATCTGCTTGCTGCCGGAGCCCTGTTCTTCCATGGCGTTTCTGATGTTCTCTTCCTGGTCCGACACGGTCCTTACCCCGCTGTCTATGGCCTCGAATTTGTTCAGTACGTTTTCGGTGGATTTCGTTATCTTGTCGATGGAGTCTTTGATCTTCTTAAGGACCGTGGAGATGGTCTTGGACTGTTCCCCCGAATTTTCCGCCAGTTTACGGATTTCGTCGGCCACTACCGCAAAACCCTTGCCGGCCTCTCCCGCGTGGGCCGCCTCAATGGCGGCGTTCATCGAAAGCAGGTTGGTTTGGCTGGCGATGTTTTCCATTACCGCGTTGATCTCCAGAAGGCCTTCGGATTCCCGGGCGATCTCCTGAATGTCGGCGGACACTTCCTGGAGGCCCGTTCTTCCCACCTCGGAGGAGTCTGTCAATTCCTTTACGTTGTCCGCGTTTCTGACCAAAGTCTGGGTAACGGACTGGATATTGGCGAGCATCTGCTCGATGGCCGACGAAGACTGGGCGACGCTGTCGCCCTGGCGGTCAACATGGCCGTTAAGTTTATCGATGTTGACGGTGATCTGTTCCATGGTGGCGTTGGTCTCGGTAACGCCGGCGGACTGGTTGAGTACCCTGCCCTTGATGCTCTGAATATTGGCGGTTATCTCGTTAATCGCCGCGGCGGTTTCGGTCATGTTGCTGGCAAGTTCGTTGCCTATGTCAAAAAGAGCCACCGCCTGCTTCTTGATGGTGGTCACCAGGGCCTTGATTTTTTCCAGGGTCTGGTTAAAGTAACGGGCCAGGTCGCCGATCTCGTCGCGGGAGTGGACCATAATGGTTTTGGTCAGGTCCCCTTCGCCTTCGGAAATATCCTTCAGGGTCACGGCCACGTTGACGATGGGCTTGACGATGCCGGTGGCAACGAAAAAGATGATAATTGACACCGCAATCACCGCAAAGGCCGCCAGACCAACGGTGAACCGGGTCATTTTTCGTATATCTTCAAGGATCCGATCCTCAGGAATGCCGACCATAACCGACAGGGTTTTTTCTATTTCCCCGATTACCACGGGATGAATGGTCATCCGCAAATTGGTGTTCAGCACCGGGGAAAATTCCCGCAGGCGGAGTGAAGACCCTGAACTGATAGCGGCAGCGACCTGATCGGTATAGGCGCTGTAAAGAACGGCGTCGGCCTCGCGTACATTTCCCCCTATCCGGTCCCTGGCGTAATGGGCTATAATGGTTCCGTCATTGGCGTAGGCCGCCGCCGCGGTGTTTTCATAGGGTTTAATTGCCTCGATGACCGGCTGGAGATAGGAAATGTCAACGATGACCCCTACGGCCCCGACAATCGTTTTGGTACCTTCGGGTATAATCGGAACCACCATATCAAAGGTATAGGTTTGGACGCCGTTTACCGTCCGGGGTTCCGGATCGGAGATATACTCCTTTTCGGTCATAGCCCCCAAAATACTCTCATAATCCCGGCATATCCGCAGAACCGTATCCCCCGACTCACGGCTGTAAAGGGGAATAAACTGGCCTGTGGGGCTTGTGCCCGGTTCGCCGATATGGAGGGAGTCATTATCCAGAATGTTGGGTTTCCAAATCGCGTATATACACACAAACTCCGAATTCGAAATGAATATCTGCCGCAGGGATTCGTCAAAAAAGAAACGCCGGGTTGACACGTCTATGTCCTCATAGCCGTTCATAATCTGGGAAAGAGCCCGGGCGACCCCCAAATACATCTCGTAGCGGCGCTCAATATCGGTGGCCTCCAATCCGACAAGGTTTTCCGCACTCTGCAGGGCGGTCTCAAGCTGCATGGCGCTGGCGGTCTTCAGCAGTATAACCGATATGGAAGCGACAACCACAACCAGTATTATAATAACGGTGATACTGAGCCGGATTCGTAATTTCATGAATCCCCCCTTGATAGAGTCAATAATTCTACAACAGGTCACGAGAGACAGATTATTATGGCGTTTTTTCCTGGCAAGATCAATCGTCAATCAGTCGCGGCGATTGGATGAAGCGCTGCGGAAGAGGCCGTCAGGCGTTTCCCCGCCTGAGGTTTTTGCCGGACAGGACGCCGGTACGTTTGCCGTTTTCGATAGCCGCGGCGCCGTTGACAAAAACATGCCGTATGCCGTCCGGTTTTGCGTCGGGATCGCCCAGACCGGGAAACTCCGCGTTCTCGCGCAGATGTTCCCAGTCCAGAACCACAAGATCCGCGTCGGCGCCCACGGCGACGCGGCCTTTACCGGCGTAACCCAGCGCGCGGGCGGGTACGGCGGAACAGCGGCGCAGGGCTTCGCCCAGGGAAAGCCGCTTTTTTTCCTTGACCAGCAGGCGTAAAAAAAACGGATAGGTCGCCGCGCCCTGGGGATGGCCCTGTCCGGCGGGATAGCGGATACAATCGGTCGAAACCATCACGTCGGAAAGTGAATAGGCGGTGAGTATGTCTTCGGGTTTTCCCGGGTCGTAGATAAAACTGTCGCGGGGGAATTCTCCGCGTATCTCGCGGTACTTTTCCAGATCGAGGTACTCTCCCGCGTATTTGCCGGTCGCCGCCCTCAGCTTTTCGACCGAAAAACCCTTGCCGGCAAATACCGGTTCGTCGAAAACCGGGGAGCCGGCAAACGAGGCGAACGCGGTATACATGCCGCTGTCCACCCAGACATCGGCTCCCTGTGCGCGGTAACGGCCAATCAAATCAATGGCCCGTTTAAGGCCGTCGCCGACAAACATGTAAACGAGGTGCGAGATAATTACCCGCGCGCCGGTACGCGGCGAAAGATCCAGCGCTTCTTTAAGCGAATCGGTATCGTTGACTTTATTAAGCCGCGTATGCACCGAAACAACGCGTCCCCGTTCCGCGGCAAACTTTGCCAGTTCCAGCACTTCTTCGCCGCCGGCGCCGGGCGCGTATTCAAGGCCAAAGGAAAAACCCGAAGCGCCCTCGTCAAAAGCTTCCGCCGCGAGCGCCTTGATTTTTTCGAGCTGGCTTTTGGTTACCGGCGCGTATACATCGCCCTGCCCCGCGGCCTTGCGAAGTTCCGTATGTCCCGCCTGTTCAGCCTGATTGACAGGATAAGCCGTTCTGTCGAATTCCTCAAAAAAGCTTTTAAAGTCAACCGGGCTTAAACCGCAGTTTCCGCTGAACGCCGTGGTAACGCCCATGGCAAGAAGTTTTTCCGCGCAGGGGATGTCGTTGTCCGAATGGGCGTGAACGTCGATAAAACCCGCGGTAAGTATGCCGCCTTCGGCGTCGATGACGCGGCGCGCGTTTGGCGGCGCGCCGGACACGTTTGCCGTACCGGCGCCGGACGCGGGATAAATGACGGCGATCTTGCCGTCTTTTATACCCAGACTGCCGTAATAATCGGCGCCGCTTTCACCCGCTTCCGTACCGGCGGGTTCCACAATACGGGCGTTCGTAACAAGATAATCCAGAAAATTGTCTGACATGGCGGCCTCCTAGATCGCGTACTCCGGCTGGGGACGGGAAATGCCCAGGTGCAGTTCTTCCAGTATCTTTTTACGCAAAGCGATAAAGTCATCGTTATTCCTGTTTCTTTCCCCGCCAAGCTGCACGTCGAATATCGTGGCAATGCGCCCGGGACGGGCCGTCATTACGGCAACGCGGGTGGAAAGATAAATCGCCTCGTCAACATCATGGGTCACCATCGCCATGGTGGCGCCGGTTTTCTTCCACACATCAATAAGCTGGTTTTGCAGTTCGATACGCTTGAACGCGTCGAGGGAACCCAAAGGCTCGTCGAGCAGCAGTACCTTGGGCTCGTTAATCAACGCCCTGATGATCGCGACCCGCTGGGCCATTCCGCCCGAAATCTCATGGGGAAACGCTTTTTCAAAACCGCTCAGGCCAATCATGTCCAGATAATTCTGTATCAAATATTTTTTTTCGCGGTAGACTTTTCGCGCCTTAAGGCCGATGGCGACATTTTCGTACACCGTTGCCCAGGGATAGAGCGTGGGCTGCTGAAAAATATAACCCCGCTCGGGACTGGGCGCGCTGATCTCTTCGCCGTCAATGGAAAGGCTTCCCGCCTGCGGTTTGTCCAGGCCGGCAATAAGCCGCAGCAGGGTTGTCTTGCCGCAGCCCGAAGGCCCGATGAGCGAAATAAACTCGCCCTTTTGTATCTGAAGGCTGACTTCTTTAAGCGCTTCGACCGGATTGAACTGGCTGTCGTGATAAACCCGATCAACCTTTTGAATATCGATTAAGGTTTCGCTCATATATGCATCCTTTTGCTTCGCGGTGAAGCTTTGATACCCCGCCTCTCGCGCGCGAGCTTCATTTGAGCACTCCCTTTTGCCAGCGCAGCACCGAATCGCGCAGCAGCCCGATTAGGGCAAGAATAAGGGCGAACTCCACGGCGATAATGATAATCGCCCCGTAAACTTTTGAATAAATGCCCCAGCCCTTTGCCCAGTTAATGTAAAAGCCCAGTCCCGCCTTGGCGCCGACCATTTCGGAAACAATCAGCGTGGTAAACGAAAAGGCCGTGGCGGTCATAATGCCGGTAAACATGCTGGGCATGGCGTTGGGGATAGCGATACGGTAGAGCAAAAATTTATCGCCGGCGCCCATGGTTTTTGCCACTTCGTAATAGGCGCGCGGCGTAGCGATGATGCCCGCCGCCATCATCGACGAAACAGGAAACCATGACGAAATAAAAATCAAAAAAACACCGGTGACAAAACTGGTGGGAAACACGAGAAGCGCCACCGGCAGCCACGCCACGGCGGGTACGATGCCTGAAACCCTGATAACCGGTGAAAGCCAGTAATCCCACTGACGCCACCAGCCGATAAAAGTTCCCGTCGCCAGACCCAGCGCCGTTCCGGTGATCATGCCCACAAAAAAGAGCCGCATGGAATAGAGCGTGCTGCGAAGGAGCAGCATGTAGTCGTCGTACATTACCCAGCTGATTTCCGCGAAACCCGGAAAGTAGGGGATCGGCAAAAGGCCGCTTTTAGTGGTAAGAAGATCCCAGACCGTAAGCGCGGCGCCGCCGGCAAAGATGAACTGGGCCTTGTGGTAAAGCTTTTTGCGGAATTCGGGTTTGGCAAGTCCGTACAGGTACTGCGCCAGCAGCACGGCGATGAAAAAACCGAGCAGCACGCGGTAAGGACCCTGTTTTACTTTTTGCGCCGAAGGAAAAACAAGATTTTCCGCCAGCGCCAGAGTCCACGCGGCAAAGGCCGCCCAAAACCAGGTTTCCGATTTGGGTTTCCAGTAAACTTTATCCAGAGCTATTCTGGGATCATCGTACCACTTTTTCATTCGCGGTGGGGTTTGATACCCCGCTTGCGGTGGTTCAGAAATGTTTCGTTTAGATTGCATGGCAGCAAACCCCACAGTTAAATAATTTCCTTGCAGAACGAACCTCGCAGACAAGGTAACGCTTGCAAAACACCCCGCCTGCGGCGGGGAGGTTCATTTTACTTTTTCGCCGCCAACTGCGCCGCTTCCAGGGCAAAGATGTCAACGTACATGTCGTCAACAAATTTGTTTACGTCAAGATCCGCGGGAAGATAACCGATTTTGGCAAGCCACTGCGCAAAGTAAACCGCGTCGTCTTTGGCGCTTGCGTTGGAGACGCTTCCGTGATGATCGCCGTATTTGAAACTGGTCAGCAGTTCGGTAAGCAGGTCCGTATCGTCGGTGGCGACTTTTTTCTCTTTTACCAAAAGCTCAGCCGCTTCGGCGGGATGTTCGCCCTCAAACGCGACGGCCTTGCCCAGCGCCCGGAGTACCGCCGCGACCGCCGCGGGGTTTTCCTTAACCAGTTTGCCCGACGCGAAAATAAAGCAGCAGTTTCTGCCGGCAAAAAGCGGGTCTTTGGCAATGTCCACAAGAACGCGGAATTTGCCGGAGCGTTCGGCAATCGTGCCAAAGGGATCCCAAACGGCGATAACGTCAACTTCACCCTTTTCGATTGACTGAATTTCCTGATCGCTGGGATAGGGAATCCATTCGATTTCGGTCTGGGGATCAATGCCGATAGCGCCGACCGCCACCGAGGCCACCGACATGGGCGTTCCGCCGATTTCGTCAACGCCGATGCGCTTGCCCCTCAGGTCGGCGACGGTCCTGATGTCCGAGTCGATGGGGGCGAGTATCTTGATGCACCCTTCGTGAAGCCCGCCGATCAGCTTGACGTCAATGCCGTTATACACCGCGGGGAAGAACTGAAAATCGCCGTTTATCACCGGCATTTTGCCCGCCGCCAGGGCATTGCGGTCCGCCTCGAACGTATTGCCGCTCACGAGGTTAATCTTGACCCCTTCTTCGTCATAATAGCCCTTGAGATAGGCGATTGATACCGGCGAACCGCAGGCGGAACCTGAATAGCCTATATCGAATTCACCGTGGGGGTACTTTTCCGTGTCTTTTTGGGAACACGAGACCAGTACCGCGAATAAAAGTACCGTCAGGATTGCGAGAGAACGTTTCATGCTGAAACCTCCGATTGGTTTTTCCTCCGGCCGCCATGAGCCGGAGTTCCCACCGGCGGGAGCGCCCAAATCCGGCCCTCCCGATTCCAACCCCTATAAAAGGTAGAATTCCGATAGGAATGATAGGAATTTATCGCAAAGAATCTTTTTTGTCAATAGAGGCTGTTCCAAAACTTCAGTTTTGGGACAGCAACCCGTGCGCGTTAGCGCACCCCCCTATCGCTGTCATGCGCTTGAAAAAAAAGCAAAAAGAACGCTACACTGGCCCCATGAGAGATACCCGTATCAAAAAAATTGTCATATCCGGCGTCCTTGCCGCTGTTTCGATAGTGCTGGGTCTGACGGGCCTTGGTTTTGTTACCTGGATTCCGGGGGCGTCGCTTACGATTATGCATGTGCCGGTGATCATCGGGGCCCTGCTTGAGGGGCCGCTTGTCGGCGCGGTCATCGGTTTTCTTTTCGGTGTTTTCTCCCTGATTCAGGCGTCGATTATCGCCGTGCAGCCCGCCGACGCAGCTTTTATCAATCCCCTCATTTCGGTGCTGCCGCGCCTCTTTATAGGCCCCGCCGCGTGGTTCGTCTATGCCCTGTTTGCCGGAAAATTTTTTCGTCCCGCTTCCGCGCCCCTGCGAACGGGCGGTCTGCGGGAAACCGTTGCCATAGCGGCCGGCGCTCTGGCGGGAAGTATAGTCAACACGGTTCTCGTGCTTTCCGCCCTGGCGATTTTCCGTATAATTCCCTGGCAGCTTATTGCCGTGGTTGCTTCTTTTAACGGCCCCGTCGAAGCGGCGTTGGCGGCGGTCCTTACCCTGGCCGTGGTCCTTGCCTGGAAACGCGTACCGCGCCGCGGCGGCAAAGCGAAACTTTCGGGCTAACCCTACTTGGTCGTCATCACCTCGACGCCGTCCCAGTTTTCAGGCGGCGGCGTCAGCGCGTAGGCGCGGCAGCGGTCGAGCAAATTCTTCGCGTTAAAGTCGCCGGGGAGCAGGCGCAGCGCTTCCCCGAATTTGGCCGCGGCGGCGCTAAAGTCCCGCCGGTAATAGAGGGCCATGCCTTCGTTATGAACGGCCCACGCCGCTTCTTCGCCGGGGCCAAGGCTTCGGCGCACGGTATAAATTTTAACGCCCCGCGTTTTTCCCTTGACGGCGACGGTGTCAAGGAGCCGCAGGGGAAGGGCCGCTTTAAGGTTTTCCAGTTCCGCGTAAAGGGATTCGCTGACAAGGATTTCTTCGTGATAGGTTTTGGTGAGCCCTTCCATGCGGGAAGCGAGGTTGACCATGTCGCCTATCACCGTATAATCCATTTTGCGATCACTGCCGATATTGCCCACGGTAACCGTGCCGTAGTTAATGCCGATGCCGATGTGGAATTCGGTTTTACCGATTTCCTTTTGCCGCCGGTTAAATTCCTTGACGGAATCGAGCATGTCCAGACCCGACAGCACCGATTGCAGGGCATCGTCATCGCGCTGCACCGGCGCTCCCCAAAAAGCCATAATCGCGTCGCCTATGTATTTGTCGACAATGCCCCCGCGGTTCATGATAATGTCAACCTGGCCGGAAAAATAGCGGTTCAGGGACTGGACAAGTTCGTCGGGGGCAAGGCCTTCGCTTATCGTGGTAAAGCTTCGTATGTCGGAAAAGAGAATGGCCAGAACGCGGTTGTCGCCCACCAGCATTGATTCGGGAGAGGCGAAGAATTTGTCGATCAAATCTTTGGGCACATATTTTTGAAAAATATTGCGGATACGCTGTTCCTTCTTTTGCGCCAGCACCGCGTGGAAGGCGTGGCGTTTTATTTCTTCGTAGGCTTTGTCCAGCTCCGTGATCATGGTATTGAAGGTGAGGGCCAGATGGCCGGTTTCATCGCGGTATTCGACGGGAACCCGTCCGTGAAGATCGCCTCCGGCAATGATGCCGTTCATCGCCCCGATCACGCGCGCAAGGGGATTGGTAAGACGCCGCGCGAAAAGGGCAAGCAGCGCTGCCGCGGCCGCCAGGGACAGGACCAGCGTAAGCGCCGTCTGCGTCGTGATCTTTTGCGCGTCGGCGTAGAAAACGGACTTTTCTTCGGTAAGGAGCAGATACCACCCAAACGGGACAAAGTAAAAGGCGCGAAATACGCGGAGCTTTCCGCCAATCACCGCTTCCTGCAAACTTTCGCTTTCTTCTTCCAGCAGGGCGAGAAGCTGCGCTTCTTCGCCGCCGGCAAGATCGACCGGCCCGGTAGAAGCCGTTACGCCGCCGCCCTGTGAACGGGGCGCCAGCGCCAGCGTAAGTTCGGTATCGTTCAGCTCCATACCGGCGGCGTAGGCGATCACCGCTTCTTCCGCGGCGGCCGCCATATCGGGCCGCGAATCGTAGTTGTTTTCGGCAAGCAGTTCCCACTGGCTTTCCGCGTAACGGCGCAGTTCCGACGCCTTAAACGAAAGGAACTGCTGGGCGACGCGGGTAATTCCGTTAACCGCCCTGAAATAAGACGCCATCTGTGACAGGAACAGGGTTACGGTAATCAGGGGCAGCACTACGAGAAATATTTTTGTGCGGATCTTCATAAGGAAAGTTTAGAAGCGGAAGCTGTCCCGGTCAAGCCGAAACCGATAACGGGGAAATTACGCGCTTACGGCCGCGGCCAGTCCCGCGTTGGCCAGTTCGGAGAGAAATCCGGTTTTGACGCATATATCAAAGAGGTGGCGGTCTATGAATTCCTCAAGTACCCTTTCATTGCCGTCGCTCTTCTTGGTAAGCCGGATTTTGTACCCCGAGTCGGTTTCATGCAGGATGTCCAGAAATTCCAGCCTTCCCGGGCGGGATTTAATGCAATACCTCTTCATCGTACTTGCCTCCGATTTTACTATCGGAAGAAAAGCCGCCGCCCTTGAGTATCCGGTACGGTGTAACTTATTTCCGGTAGGCCGCTTTAAGTTCTTTCCCTTTGGAAGAGAGGAGCCTGTCCAAATCATCCCAGGGGACGTTCACGACAATTTTGCCGGCGGAGTAGGGAGCGATTTCGTAGGGATTCCACTGGAAGTTAATGCCGGCGTCGTCGGGGAAAAAGTTTTCGGGCGGAGCGCAGGTATCCTCAAAAAAAATGCCGCTGCTCAGGGGCGCTTTGGCGGGCAGTTCCTCGCCGCTTTGTTCCTGCGAAACCCTGCGCAGCTCGCGGTCGATTAACGCTTCCAGGCCGGGCTTTTCAAAAAGCGCCTGCAGATTGAGCCGTTCCGGGCCGCGAAGATCAATCACAAAGGCCAGGGCGTAATAATTGCCGTGAGCGCCGCCGGTAAAGGAATAGGCCGATTTGCCAAGGACGGCGTAGTTGGCCGTAACTTCCACCGTGTTGGCCTCCTCAAAAGACCAGAGGCCGTTGACCGTTTCCAGCTCTTCGACGCCGGCAAGAAACGCCTCGAACTCGTTCCGCATGGCGGCGAGGACGCCTTTGGCGTACTCATCGGCGGAAGCCTTGTCGTACAATAACTCCCGCGCCAGATCCCTCAGGGGGCCGCCGTCCCTTACATCGAGTAATTCGACTGCGAATTCCATGCTTCCCCGATCGGAGGGAACGGTTTCCCTGAAAGAGACGCTTTCAAAAAGATCGCGGTACCCCTGTTCAAGAACGGGATCGTTCGGCAGGGGCTTCGGCGTACACGCGGCGGCCGCGAAGGCCAGGACAAGCGTAAAAAGATAAACGCGCTTCATGCCGCAAGTATACGCTTAAAAAAGGCCGTGCTACAATGGGGCATGGAAAAAGCTGAACATTCCGCCGGAACCGGTTTTACCCCTGAATGGTTTAACGATGAAAATTTTTGGCAGCGTTTTGCCCCCATCATGTTTGACGACCGGCACTGGGAAGAAGTTCCCTCGGTAGCCGACGGCATAACCCGCCTGGCAAAGCTGCCCCTTTACGGGGATGCCGCGCCGCGAAACGCGCCGCGCTGCCTCGACCTTTGCTGCGGCTTCGGCAGGATCGGCCTTGAACTTGCCCGCAGGGGCTTTTCGGTAAGCGGCGTCGACATCACCGAAACGTATCTTGAAACAGGCCGCCGCGACGCCGCCGCGGAAAATCTTGACGTCACGTTTATTAAAGCCGACGCGCGATCTTTTTGCCAAAAAGAAGCTTTTGATATCGCGCTTAACTGTTACATTTCGTTCGGCTACTTTGCGGACCGCGCCGGCGACCGGCGTCTGGTACAAAACGCCTACGATTCCCTGACAAGCGGCGGAACTTTTTTTATTGAAACACAGGGAAAAGAAACGGCCGCCCGCGATTTTACCCCGGGCGAATGGTTCTTCAGGGCCGGCTTTTATGTGCTGACAAGTTACCGCGTCGTTGATTCCTGGGACGCGCTGGAAAACACCTGGCGGCTCTTTGACGATAACGGCGCGTCCGCGGAAAAAACGTTTACCTGCCGGCTTTATTCGGCCTCGGAACTGCGGAGCCTTCTTCTGGAAACCGGCTTTGCCGCGGTTGAAATATACGGCGACTGGGATGAATCCCCCTACGATGAAAAAGCGAAAAAACTGATCGTGCTGGGGCGAAAGCGGTAAACAGATTCTTTAATCACGCTCGGTCAGCCGCTCGTTCATTTTGCGCAGACGCCTCGACAGATCCCTGGCCAGGTTCATGATGATAATCGCAAAGGCGGGCGCGTCGGCCTTGTAGATGCCGCGAAGGCTCTTGTTGGAAATGGACATAAGCGTAATGTGGGTCAGCGCCTTGATCGTCGCCGCCGAAGGCATCACGTCAAGGACTTCCATTTCGCCGAACACGTCGCCTTCGGAAAATTCAGAAAGGATGATTTTATTTCTAAGCACCGCGGCGCGGCCTTCAAGGATAAAGCGTATCTTGCCGTTGGGGGTTCCCTCGACAATGATGTCCTCGCCGGGAACATAGCTTTCTTTTTCCATAAAGGGAAAAATCATTCGTATCTGCTCTTCGAGTAATCCGCCGAAAAGCGAATAACGCTGCAGGATTGAAGGTTCTATGGTCATGTCGTCTCCTTTTGCGCCGCAGCGCGTTCCTATATATTAAATTTAAAAAACATCACGTCCCCGTCCTGAACGATATATTCTTTTCCCTCCATGCGGTATTTGCCCGCTTCCTTTATTTTGGCTTCCGTTCCGTAATAAAAAATATCGTCGCAGCTGTAGACTTCGGCCTTGATAAAACCTTTTTCAAAATCCGTATGAATGACACCGGCCGCTTTGGGGGCGCGATCTCCGGCGTGAATGGTCCAGGCGCGGCATTCGTCGGCGCCGGCGGTAAAGAACGTGCGCAGCCCCAAAAGATGATAGGCCGACCGGATCAGCGCGGACAGGCCCGATTCCTTAAGGCCCAGTTCCCCAAGGAACGCTTTTTTTTCCTCGATGTCGATGCCGCTCATTCCCGCCAGCTCCGCCTCGAACTTGCCGCAGATGCACACAAATTCCGAGTGATCCGCGGCCGCCGCGGCTTTTACCGCTTCCACATGGGGCACGGACTTTCCGGCGGCAATTTCTTTCATCCCGTCTTCGTCAAGGTTGCACACATAGAGCACGGGCTTCATCGTGATAAAGCGGCAGTCGTCAATCGAAGCCGCCTCCTCGTCGCTCAGGGCCGCCGTCCGCGCGCTCCCGCCGTTTTCCAGGAGCGGCCCGATTTTACCCAGAGCGGCAAGCGCCGTTTCGGCCTGTTTTTTTTCCTGGGAAATTTTAAGGGCGCGTTCGGCGCGATCCTTTCGTTTGGCCAGCGTGTCAAGATCGGCAAAGGCCATCTCGATATTGATCGTCTCGATGTCATCGGCCGGATCAACTTTATTTTCAACATGAATGATGTCGGGATTGTCGAAGCAGCGTACCGCGTGAATCAGGAGGGCGCATTCCCTGATATGGGAAAGAAACTGGTTGCCGCGTCCCGCGCCCTTGCTGGCCCCCTTGACAAGGCCGGCGATATCGACAAACTCCACCGCGGCGGGAATGGTCTTTTTGGGATTGAAGATCGCCCGAAGCCGGTCGAGCCGCTCATCGGGAACGCTTGCGATGCCCACGTTGGGATCGATGGTACAGAAAGGATAATTTGCGGCTTCCGCCGGAGCGGCGCTCAAAGCCGAGAAGAGCGTGGATTTGCCCACATTGGGAAGCCCCACTATGCCACAATTTAAAGCCATGGTATCATCATAAACGCCATGACTGCGCTGATCAACCGGATTATCAACTACTCCGGCGTAGACGGCCCGGGAATCCGCACGGTACTGGTATTCCAGGGCTGTAATTTCCGGTGCCGCTACTGCCATTGGCCCGACACCATGGGAACCTGTAACGGCTGCGGGATCTGCGCGTTATGCTGCCCCTCACGCGCTCTCAAGCACGAAGCGCCCGGAAAGCGGCCCGACTTTATCGAAGAATACTGTAATGACTGCGGCGCCTGCATCAACGCCTGCCGCAAGGACGTTTCACCCAAAATCAGGAATATGTCGATCAAGGACATTCTTGACCGCGTCAAAGCGAACGGCCGGCGGATCAGGGGAATCACCTGTTCGGGCGGCGAATGTATGCTTCAGGCCGAATTTATGGAAGCCCTGTTTCCCCTCGTAAAGAAGCGGGGACTCGGCTGCCTTATCGACACCAACGGCTCGGTTGACTTTAACGGCCAGGATGAATTGCTCGCCGTCTGCGACGGGGTGATGCTTGACATCAAGGCCGTCGACAAAGAAAAACACCGCGAACTTACCGGCTGGGGAAACGAAACGGCTTTGAAAAACGCCGTCTTCCTTGCCCGCCGCGGAAAATTAACCGAAGTGCGTACCGTGGTAACCACGGCCAATTACGGAGCGCTCGAAACCGTCGACGTGGTAACGCGGCTCCTGCGTCCCTATCTGGCGGCGCAGGACATACGTTACCGGCTTATTCCCTTTCGGGTGTTCGGGGTACGCCGTGAGTTTCGCAATCTGGGGACCCCCTCACAGCCGGTAATGGAAGAATTGCGGGCCCTGGCCCTGTCCAACGGCTGGAGGAATGTGGAGATAACGTGAAAACAGGGCGTGACCTGCAAAGCGTCAGAAAGGCCGGTATCGCACCCCGTTGTCGTAGACATCGATCCCTTCGGCCCTTTTGAGCGTACGGACCGCCAGGTAGGTAAACGGCGTCAGCAGCGCTTCAACCAGACATTTTAAAACATAGTTGGTAAAAACCAGCGATTTAAAATCGGCCCAGACAAAAACGCCGGCAAGGGTGGCGATGAACACGAAAACAAGGCTGTCAAGAAGTTCCCCCGCCAGCGTACTTCCTATGGTTCTTGTCCAGAGGAATTTGCCCCGCGAAAGAATCTTCATCCGCGAAAGAATCACCGAGTTGGAGAATTCCCCGATCCAGTAGCCAAGAAGGCTCGCCAGCGCTATGCCGCCCGTACTCACGCCGCCCAGTATGGCGTCATAGGCGGCGTCCCCCGCGTAGCCCTCCCATTCGCCGGCGCCGGGGAGAACGCGCAAAACACAGAACAGCAGTGAAACCAGGGCCAGGGCGGCAAAGCCCGTCCAAATAACCCGCCGCGAGGCGCGAAAGCCGTAGACTTCGGTCAGTATGTCGCCGAATACGTACGAGAGGGGGAAGAACAGGGTTCCGCCGTCAAAGATCAGATCAATCCCCCAAAGCGAAAAACCCGGATCCACAATTTTTGCCGACGATGCTATGTTGCTTGACACAAGGATCGCGACGAAGAAGGCCATAATGAGGTCGAGGTATTTGTATGAAACGGAAAGCGGCGAATCGCCCGGGAAAGAAGAAGCGGCGTCATGTGCAATAGAAGACATTGTATCGAAAGATCCTTGTTTTGGTAAGGCGGGTTTTCAGGGACCGCCGCGGCCTGCTTCATTCCGCCCGTACGGAACGCGGTCCCCGCCGCTGGGAACCGTTACCCGAGAGTGTAACACAAGCGGGAAGATTTGATAAGCCGCCGCGGGGTATTAAACCGGATATTGCGGATGAACTACCCTGGAATGAGCGGCCGCAGCGCTCCTTCCCGCTAATGCGCCGATTCCCACTCCATGGCGTTGACCGCCGCAAGGTACGCCTTGATCGAAGACTCGATAATATCGGTGGAAACGCCGCGTCCGTTGTAGCGGCGGTCGTCCCAGGCGATTTTTACCATGGTTTCACCCTGGGCGGAGGAGCCGCCGGTAATGGCGCCGATTTCATACAGTTCCAGTTCCGGCTCCCTGCCGATGATTTGATTGATGGCCTTGAAGATCGAATCGATGGGGCCGTCTCCCAGCGCGACGATCTTTTCGCTGTGGCCGGCCTTGTGGAGAAGGCGGATCGTACCGCTTGCCCCCAGGGCGCTTCCCGTGTTCACCGCCCAGTGGTCAAGCGACCAGGTTTCGGGTACCGAAGCGGCGGCGTCCATTACCAGCGCTTCAATGTCGCGGTCATTGACCGTTTTCTTTTTATCGGCCAGCACTTTAAATTCGGTAAAGAGTTTTTCCAGCAGTCCGCTGTCCGTGTTAAAGCCCAAAAGTTTAAGCCGGTCCTCAAAGGCGTGGCGTCCTGAATGTTTTCCAAGAACCATCTGGTTTTTGGAAATGCCCACCGATTCGGGGGTCATGATCTCGTAGGTTTCGCGGTTGGCCATAACGCCGTGCTGGTGAATACCCGCCTCGTGGGCAAAGGCGTTTTCGCCGACAATGGCTTTGTTCGGCTGCACCTTGACGCCGGTCACCTGGCTTACCAGACGGCTCGTCCCGTAGATCTGGGCGGTATTGATGCGGGTGTCGGCGCCAAAACGATCCCGCCTTACCCGCAGGGACATAACGATTTCTTCCAGCGAGGCGTTTCCCGCCCGTTCGCCTATGCCGTTAATGGTACATTCAACCTGATCGGCGCCGTTTTGTATCGCCGCAAGACTGTTCGCCACGGCAAGGCCCAGATCATTGTGACAGTGCACCGACAGCTTTACCTTTTCGATTCCCGGCGTATGCTCCTTGATGTAACGGATACGTTCTCCGAATTCACCCGGCATGGCGTAACCGACCGTGTCGGGAAAGTTCACCGTACGCGCTCCGGCCTTGATCGTTTCGCCAAAGATACGGCAGACAAAATCCCTGTCGCTGCGAAAGGCGTCTTCGGCGCTGAACTCAATATCATCGCAGAATTGTTTCGCGTAACGTACCGCCCACACCGCCTGCTCCAAAACTTCTTCGGCCTTCATCTTGAGTTTGTATTCCATGTGTATGGGGCTGGTAGCCAAAAAAATGTGTACGCGGGGGGAAAGCGCCTCTTTCAGCGCCTCCCGGGCCGCGTCAATGTCTTTTTCCAGGGAACGGCACAGGCCCGCCACGGCGCTCTCTTTAATAATTCCCGCTATGGATTTGACCGATTCCAGATCGCCGGGGCTCGACGCGGGAAAACCGGCTTCGATTACATCGACGCCGAGTTTTTCAAGACGCCGCGCAACCTCGAGTTTTTCCGCGGGATTCATGCTGCACCCGGGCGCCTGTTCACCGTCGCGCAGGGTTGTGTCAAAAATTACGATTTGCTTATAGTCCGCCACGCTGCTTTTCCTTTCCTGTAAAATATAAACTGAAGCCAAAGTAAGCCGCCCAGGGCGGTTTATGCTTTACTTGCCGCTTTGCGCTTGACGCTCTGTATGGTAAGGGCTCTGGCGCCCCGTTCCAGGGCCACCATGCCCGTTCTGGCCAGCTCAATGATCCCCTGTGAAGAGAGCAGCATGAGCAGGCCGTTGAGTTTTTCCATATCGCCGGTCGCTTCGATGGTTACCGTTGTCCGGGAAACATCCACCACCCGCGAGCGGAAGATATTGGCAATCTGCAGAACTCCGGGACGGGTTTTTTCGCTGGCCCTGACTTTGACAAGCAGTATCTCCCGCCTCAGGCAGAGCGCTGAATCAAGTTCCCTTACGGCGATGACATCGACGAGTTTTTCGAGCTGTTTGACAATCTGCTCAAGCACGGCGTCGTCGCCGGTAACGGCAATGGTCATGCGCGATACGCTCCGGTCTTCCGTTTCGCCCACGGTAAGACTGTCGATGTTGAAGCCGCGGCGGGCAAACAATCCCGAGACGCGGCTCAGGGTTCCCGCGCGGTTTTCCACCAGCGCCGATACGACATGCTGCCTCATAACCCCTCCACGCTCATGCCGCAGGCAATCAGAATTTCCGGCCGGTATTCAAAGTGCATCGTGTCAAAGAGCAGCCACTTGCCGCCCCAGCAAAAGCCGTACGCCTCGAAGGCCCTGATCACCGCCGCCGGGGGATGCCAGCGGCGTTCGTAGGGCGTCATGTACCATTCGACGCCGGCGTCGCTGGTCCACTGCCAGTAGGTAGCCAGGCCCTGGAGCCTTGCCGGCTGTATATCCAGCGCCACGCCGTACGAATGATAGCTGCGGCTTGCCGTGGCCGCCACATTCCGCCAGCTCCACGCGCCTATAGAACCCAGCGAGGCAATCCAGCCGTTAATGGAAGAATCGCTTTTCGCCGCTTCGCGTACACGCGCTTCCACGGCGGCCAGCTTGGGCGCAAGCGCCTTGTGAACCGAAAAGCGCTTGCCCAAAAACGAAACGCCAACCAAATTCGCGTAAGCTTCGTTACTGTTGCGGGCCTCCCAGAGCGTGTCGAAAAAATCAGGATCGCGAAGCGGCGGATTTGCCCGCCTTCCCGGAAGAATCTGCTTAAGGCGCTCCGCCGCCGCCGCGTCGGGTTCCTCCCAGGGGCCCAGATCCCGCTCGTAATAATAGAAGGATTGGCGCGCATATTCTGTGTTGGCCCGTTTTTCCTCGCTGAGCAAGCGGCCGTCGGCCCAATAAAACCAGCGGCCCTTGAGCAGCACGGCCCAGTCACCGTTACGGTATTCGGCCCGTTCCACGGCGGGATAGGCCTCCGCGTAAGCCTTCATAACCCGCTCCGCGCTCAAACGCCTGTTTTCGGGCGGCTGCTGCCGCGTTCCCTGGCCCTGGGCGGGGAACGCTTGACCGAGTATAAGGGCAAACAGGGCGTACAATACTTTACGAGGCATAACGGAATGATAAAACAAAAAACACTTGACGACAAGGCCAAACTGGGATAGGCTATGTACAGCGTTTTCGTCTGAAGACGCCTATTATGGCTCACCCGGCAGCCAAACAAAGACGGGGTAAGGAATTCTCTCAATGGCTAAGAAATTGTATGTCGGTAATCTTTCGTACAACACCACCGAAGACGGACTGCGCAGTCTGTTTTCCGGATTCGGGACTGTTGCATCCGCCAAGATCATCTTTGATCGGGAAACGGGTAACTCCAAGGGATTTGGTTTTATCGAAATGGGGACCGATGAAGAAGCTGCTGCAGCTATCACCGGAACAAACGGCAAGGAAATTGACGGCCGTAAGCTCCGCGTAAACGAAGCGATGGATAAACCCCGCCGCAGCACGGGCGGCGGTAACTGGTAGTATACTTTCCCGCCGGCAGCGGCGGGCATTTCAAACTGGTTTTTCGTCCTGCATAAAGTCACTCGGGGGCGTCTTGGCGGCGTTCCAGAGTGTAAAAACTAATCTTCTCCAACAAGGCCGTTTCGTCTATCGGTTTTTTCAGATGGTCATTCATTCCGGCAGCCAGACAACTTTCAATGTCTTCCTTAAAGGCGTTGGCGGTCATGGCGACAATGGGAATTGATTTTGCTTCATCTGAATCCACCGCGCGAATGGTTTTGGTAGCTTCCAGACCGTTCATCTCGGGCATCTGTACATCCATGATGATAAGATCGTATTTCTTCGGGTTCGCCAGGAATTTTTTGACCGCTTCGGTGCCGTTTTCGGCGGTGTCAATCGCCACATGGGTGTCCTCAAGGATTGCGATAAAGATTTCGCGGTTAATCTCAATGTCTTCGACAAGCAAAACGCTTACTCCGGTAAAGTCGGGGCGCTCGCCCGCGGAACGCTCGACGCCGGCAACGGACTTTCCCACCACGCGGTTGATTCCGTCCAGCAGGGTGGAAGAAAACACCGGCTTTGCGACAAAGCGTTTTATTCCGGCCTTTTCCGCCCTGGCTTCGATTCTGCTCCATTCCAGAAAAGTGCAGATAATGAGGATACGGTCCGAATCGGTAATATGGCCGAGTTCCCCGGCGGCCAGAAGCCCCAGCTTGTCGTCGGTCCTGCGGCGGCGCTCTTCACGGGGGCCTGAACCCAGATCGTATTCGACAAAGATCACGTCGTAGGGTTTTCCCTCATTCTCGGCTTCCTCAACCAGAGCGACGGCGCCGCTCATGTCCACGGCGGTTTCCGCCTTCATTCCGAAAACGCCGATAATCCGCACCAGATGCTCCCGCAGTTCATCATCGTTTTCCACGACAAGAATTTTAAGGCCGCGGGGATAGGATGCCTTTGCCAGCGCCGCCGTATCGGGGGAGCCGCTCCGTGACAGTTCAACCTCAAAGAAAAAGGAAGAACCTGTCCCCGGACTGCTTTCTACCCAGATGCGGCCGTTCATTTTTTCGACAATGCTTTTGGAGATGGCGAGCCCCAGGCCCGTTCCGCCGAAACGCTGGGTAATGTTTTTATCCGCCTGCTGAAAGGGAAGAAAAAGTTTTTCCATCTGCTCGCCGCTCATGCCGATTCCCGTATCAGTCACCGAGAACCTCAGGCGCGATACGCCTTCGGAACGCGGGGGAACATTTCGCGGCGCCTCCGCGGAGACGGCCCCTTCGGGGTTTTCTTCCGGATTTTTCCCTGCGCTTTTTTCCGCGCACTCCACTTCTTCCACATATACATGAATTTTGCCGCTCTCGGGGGTAAACTTGACGGCGTTGGAGAGAAGATTCGTGATCACCTGGGAAAGCCGCAGTTCATCGCCCTGGTAATAGATATAGGTGCCCGGCTTAAGCGCTACGGCAAGGGACTGATCTTTTTGAAGGGTTTTTTCGTTGATGATGTTACAGACCTTGATCAGGGTTTTTTCCAGATTGAAGGGGATGCTGTCCAGATCGAATCTGCCCGATTCGATTTTTGACATGTCAAGTATGTCGTTGATGATACCCAGCAGATGGGTTGACGACGCGTTGATGGTGGAAAGGCAGTAACGCAGTTTGCTCACATCATCGGTATTTTCGGCAATGCGGGTCATGCCGATAATCGCGTTCATGGGCGTGCGGATTTCATGGCTCATCCGCGAAAGAAAATCGCTTTTCGCGCGGGTACCGGCAAGGGCGTCTTCCCGCGCGTTGATCAGCGTCTGGGTAAGTTCCCGTTCCAGTATGCTCGATACGACAAGCAGGCCCCCCGCCGTAATCGCGGCGATGTCTTCTTCGGTAAAGTTTTGCTCGCTGGTCCGGTTTACGGAAATGAATCCCCAGAACGCGCTTTTAATGGTGATGGGAACCGCCAGCACCGAATAGATTCCGCCCCTGCGGAACAGCGTTTTTTCCGCTTCGTTCATGATCGAATAATTGCGCCCCACATTGAATCCCGCCGAAAGCGACGAAATCCATCCGGGAAGCATCGTGTCGTCAAACCATTCGGTGCCGGTTTCCTCGTGGATGGGATAGCCGTAGATCCGGCGCAGTATCTGGCGGTCTTCTTTTTGTTCCGCCTTCCAGAGGTGAGCGCCGCAGCCGCCCAGGGTTGTACAGATTGCCTCCATGGCGTTGATCATCACTTCGGAAAAATCTTCTGCATTCACCGAAAGCAGGGTCGATCCTATCTGGTGAACCAGTTCTATGTACTGGGCGTTTTTACGGTACAGGTCAATATTGAGCCGCTGCTCGTTGAATAAATCGCCGCGGGCTTTTGTCAGACAGTTGAAAGGAAGATTGATCCCCAGGGCGATCTTGCGGGCCATCTCAAGGCAGGAATCGGAACCGCAGCCCCCGCAGTCAAAATTCTTTTCTTCGTAGCTGTCTTTGCCAAGCTGTTTAAAAGCGTCGTCCAGTTCCTGTTCGGTAAATTCATGTTGTGGAAGGGGATCGGACCGGTAGACCCACAGAAATTTGGCAAGATCAAAACGTTTGGTATATTCGGCGTAACGTTTTTCGGCCGCGCCGTTCTCTTCGCGTCCGCCGTGAAGAAGCGCCCTGGCAGCCTGTAACAGAAAGCTGTTTTTTTCGGCGCTGCTTCCGGGCCCCAGATCGCAGAACCCGGCACAGCTGAGCACGTCAAAGACAGGGGGAAGCGCGTCATCGCTGGTTGTTTCATAGAGGTCAAGTTCCTTAAAGACCCTGCGGCCCCTGCCGTGATCGACACGGCAGGGATCATTGCCGCCTTCAAACGCCCGGACAAAATGATTCTCCAGTGAATCAAAATCGGATTCCGCCGCGGGAAGTTCCGCTTCGATTCCGCTCAGGTACTGGTGAATTTTGTTAAAGGTAAGATTAAATTCTATCTTTCCGTTTCCGTCCCCGAATTCATGGCCTTTGGCGATGCAGGGAGAAAGGGCGGCGATTTTGCCGCTTATCCCTTCGTATTCCCTGAGGTACACGGCAAGGGCGCCCAGGGGACTTTGCACCGGCGAGAGGCGGGGCAGGAGGCGCGGCCGGTGGAGTTCGCACCAGGAAACAAGCGCCGGACAGAGCGTCGTAATCAGGGAGGGCGGATTATGTTTTTTGACGTACTGCCGGTGCGCCCAGGCGCTGATATCGGCGCCCAAAGACACATCGTAGATTTTTCCGACTCCCAGCGCCCTGAAAAAACCGAGGAGCCGCTTCCAGTGGCGAAAATTGGTTTTGAGCGAAGGCGCCGCGATCAGCGTGATTTTCTCGCCGGCCTCGACGCCGGCGAGAAAGGCGGCAAGATCATCCTCGTAGCAGCGCGCGCCGTGCCGGCATGTTCCGACACAGGCGCCGCAGGCAATGCACTGATCCGCGTCTACCCTAACCCTGGGCCTTTCATCGCGATCCATGTAGGCAACGTTGGCCGCCTCGACCGGGCAGACGCGGATACAGCGGTTGCAGCCGACACAGAGTTCTTCGCGCGTTTTGACGGGGCTTTTCATGCGCCGTTTTCCCATTCATGGATAAAACGGAGAGCATACTGCTGAAGGCCGCCAAACCAGCGGTCGGTAAAATCAACCAAATCATGCCCGACATAGCGGTAATGCCAGCTTTCCCAATCGTATCCGGTAAGGGCCTCGTAACCCCGCGGAAAAGAGATTGACCAGCCGTATTCACCCGCGTGCGCTTTGACCCAGCGGCCCGCGGCGGTTTCGGCAAAATCATTGTTGATCGAACCAAAATCAACGACCATGCCGGTCTGATGCTGACTGCGCCCGGGACGGGCGCTTACCCGTTCGGCCTGGGCAAGGCCGAGCCGCTGCGTCCAGCGCTGAAACGAACCGGCCTGATACTCATAGGAACGATAGGCGGAAGAAACGGTAAGGGTAATTCCCGCCGCCTTTGCCGCGGCGGCCATCGCTTCCAGCGCGGTTTCCGCTTTTTCGCGGAGCATCATTACATCGGCAATTCCCGCGCGGTAGCTTTTGTAACGCAGTTCGACAAGATCCGCCGGCTCATAAACTTCCGGCAGCGGGTGCTGCTTGTCAACAAGCATACGCAGACAGCGATCATCGTCTGTCAAAATTAATTCAAGCTGGGCAAGAAAAACACTTTCGCTTTTGTCGATCTCCCTCGCCATATCGGAGGGAATTCCGGCGGCCGCCAAAACTTCCGCAAGACGCCGCGGGACCGGCAGGGAAACCGCGCCGTTTTCATCGCTTTGAACAGCGGAACCGCCCGCGCAGGCGGAACAACCGCAAAACAAAAAGAATGACAGTATCGCGAAGAAGGGCGGTTTCATGGATTATCATTATACACCTCTTTACCTCCTTGTTCAACATAACGCAGTATTTTTTACTTTTGTGAATATTGTAATAATTACAAATAAGGTATATGACTATAGATCAGGATGAAAACGCTGGTTGAAAAAATTTTTGACGCCCATGTTATCGACAACCCTTTTTCGGGCGATACGTGGGTGCTGTCGCTGGACGCCGTTTTCTGTCACGAAATAACCACGCCCATCGCCGTCAACGATCTTGCCGCGCGGGGCATGGACCGTGTTTTTGACAGCGGCAAAATCAAAGCGGTAATCGATCATGTCAGCCCCGCCAAAGACAGCGCCAGCGCCGAACAGGGAAAGATACTTCGCGACTGGGCGCGGCGTCACCACATTGCCGACTTTTTTGACATCGGGCGGAACGGAGTCTGCCACGCGATCTTTCCCGAAAAAGGATTTGTCCGTCCGGGCGCTACGATTATTATGGGCGACAGCCACACCTGTACCCACGGCGCTTTTGGCGCCTTTGCCGCCGGCGTGGGAACCACCGATTTGGAAGTGGGCATTTTGAAAGGGGTCTGCGCCTTTAAACTGCCGGGAACGATCAGGGTGAATTTAAACGGCGCCCTGCGTAAAGGAGTCTACCCCAAAGACGCGATCCTTGCCGTCATCGCGCGGCTTTCGGTATCGGGAGCTACCAACTGCGTTATCGAATTTGCCGGAAGCGTCATCGACGGCATGAGCATGGAAGGCCGCATGACGCTGTGCAATATGGCGGTGGAAGCCGGCGCAACCAGCGGCATTTGTCTGCCCGATGAAGTAACGGTGGAATACCTGTGGCCCTTTATCGGAGGCGCCGGAAAACAGTACGAGGACAAGGCGGAAGCGCTGGCGGATTTTTCGCGCTGGGCAAGCGATGAAGGCGCCGTGTACGCGCGCGTAATAGAAATCGACTGTTCCGATCTGGAGCCGCTTGCCACCGTGGGCTATAAACCGGATGAAGTGGCCAGCATACGGGAACTTCAGGGCACGCTGATCAATCAGGTGTACATAGGCTCCTGTACCAACGGCCGTATCGAAGATCTGCGGGCCGCGGCCGCGGTGCTTCGCCGCGGCGGCCGCGTGCGGCGCGTCGCGCCGTCCCTGCGGGCGGTGCTGGCGCCGGCCACCAGCGCCGTGTACGCAAAAGCCCTTGACGAAGGCCTGATACAAACCTTTATCGAAGCGGGCTTTTGCGTAGTCAGTCCGGGATGCGGCGCCTGCCTGGGTATGTCAAACGGCGTCCTCGCGAAGGGCGAAGTCTGCGCTTCCACCACCAACCGTAATTTCTACGGCCGCATGGGAGCGGGAGGCATGGTTCACCTGATGAGCCCGGCCAGCGCCGCCGCCGCGGCTCTTTCCGGTTACATTACGTTAGGCGATATGACATGAAACACTTTGGCGGCCGCGTTCTGTTTCTTGATCGCGATGACATTAACACCGACGAGATTATTCCCGCCAGGTATCTGACGGAAAACACCAGGGAAAGCCTTAAGCCCCATATACTGGAAGATTTGCGCCTTGCGGGTTTTGATCCCGCGCGGGACTGCGCGGACAGGGGGGCGATTGTAACACGGGGGAATTTCGGCTGCGGTTCATCGCGGGAACACGCTCCCTGGGTTCTGGAACAAAACGGAATCAACATTGTCGTCGCCTCAAGTTTTGCGCGGATCTTCCGGCAAAACATGCTTAACTGCGGCATGATCCCCTGCGAACTCGCGCCGGAAACAATTGACGCGCTCTTTGCCGAATTTGCCTGCCGCGGAGCGGAAAGCGCCGCTTTCCCGTCAGGAGAAGCGGCGGAACTTGCCGTGACGATTCAAAGCGGCGGCCCCTCTTCCCTTGTCTTTAAGAGCGCCGCGCGGGAAAAAATCATTCCGTTTACGCTGAGCGGTTTTGAAAACGCGCTGATAGAAGCCGGCGGCTGGGTCGACTACGCCGCCGCGAAGTATTAATACAACGGACTGCGGCCGCGGTGAAAAACCGCCAAAGGATACCGCGCAAACCGGCGGCCGGGCGTAATACCATCTTTACAGACCAGCGCGTAAATGCTAGTATCAAAAAAAGCCGTTCTCCGCGGTGGGGAGCGGCTTTCTTTTTGGAGAACCGTTTGAAACGTTGCTTTGCGCTCCTGCTGATCTGCTGCGGAGTTTTTGTACATGCCCAGATCCCCGAAAGCGCCGAAGAATCCGGGGCCCCGGCCGTGACTCCCGAAACGGTATACCGTGAAGCGCCGCAATCGTCCGAAGCAGAGGCGCAATTATCCGAAGCGGCGCAAACGCCCGAAGAAGAGTCGCCAAACGAAGCTGACGGCTCCGGGCCGCAAACGGCGTACGAAACATTTTACGATTACGGCGACGGCAAGCGGCATTTCTTCTGGGCTCTGGGCGAGAATTTCTTTGCCAACGCTTTTCTCCACGCGCGATCCCGTATCGGCAAGGAGACTTGGGCGGAGGTTGATTTTGGAACGATGAAATCAAATCTCCGCCGCGTCCGCGACGGCGATTTGATTTGGGATTACGACATCTATGCCACCAACCAGATCGGCCATCCGTATCAGGGGGCCTTGTATTATACCGGCGCCCGCGCGAACGGATTTAACTTTTGGGAATCACTGGGCTTTGCCTTTTTTGGCAGCACCTCCTGGGAATTCTTTCTTGAAAATATTAAACCGTCCCTTAATGATCTGATTGTCACTCCCACCGGAGGCGCCCAGCTGGGTGAAATGCTGCACCGCCTCCACCGCGAAACCGCCAGCCCCGTCGGCGCTTTTTTTATAAGCCCCATGGATTCCCTGGCCCGCCTGAGCGGCCGCAGACCCTACCGCGGGGAACGGAACATATATACCGTTACCGCCTTTGCCGGCGCAGGCTGGGTAAACGCCCGCCATAGCGGCGCGGATATTGTTTTTGACAACGAACAAAAACCGGTCTTCGATCTGGGGGCCAAAGTTATCTACGGAAACCCCTTTGTGCAGCAAAGCAAAACTCCCTATGATCATTTTGAATTGCAGTTTAACGCCGCCGGCGCGCTGCCGCATTTCTATTATGTAAAAATAATTTCGGACGGTTATGTATTTTCGTACTCTCTTGCCGATACCGCAAAAAAACAGGAGAGTACCGGACTGAGCCTGCACTACGATGTATTCGCCTCCAGTTTTTTTGACTTTGGCAGCCAGTCGCTGGCCTGGACATTAAAATACCGGCGGGAATTGGCGCGGGACCTCTCCCTGGAACTCAAGACCCATCTGGGCTGGACCTATTTTGGCGCCCAGAATTTTTATCGCTATAACGAAGCCTCCGGCGTACTTGACTCCTTTCGGGATTACAGCATGGGGCCTCATGGAAAACTCTTTTTTTCGCTCCTCCACCCCCGCTGGGGACGCCTTGATCTGAACCTTATGCTGTATCAATACTTTATTTTCTTTCGCGAATCGAACGCTCCCGACGCAAAGGGAATTGATTATTTCTGGTTCGCCGATCTGAGCTACACCTTTCCCCTGGGAAAGTATTTTGCCATCGGCATAAGCGAATCGTTCGCCCAAAAAATCGGCGTTTATTCAGAAGCTAAAAACAACGGAAAATGGAACAATACCGTTAAACTGTTTGTACAATGGTCCACCAGGGGTCATGCGTACCCCCGTAACTGGATGTAAGCGATGGGAAAATACATGAAGCAAAATCTGCGTATTTTTTTCTTTGGGGTCTTGTTGCTGTACGCGGAAACCCTGTACGCCCAGACCGAAGGGGCGGAAGCGCCGCCGCCCGACACAGTGGAAACTCCGGCTGTAAGTGAAACTCCGATTGCAAGTGAAACTCCGGCCGCAAGCGAAACTCCGGCCGCGGACGAAGCGCGGGCAGCGCCGATCGGCGAGGCCGCGTTCCAGGAGAGCGCGCCGCCGGAGGTCCCGCCGCTTTTGATACCGGGCGCATACTATGACTACGGCGACGGAAAGAAACACTTCTTCTGGGCGCTGGGCGGCAACCTCACCGTCAACGTTTTTCTCGCCGGCATGACCCGCTTCGTGGGCCACGAACCCTGGGCCCAGTTCAGCGCTTCTTCCATTGAAAAACACTACTATCAAATCCGCGACGGTGAACTGGAGTTTGACGGGGATATTTTCTTTACCAATCAAATCGGCCATGTGTATGAAGGCGCCGGTTATTACACCGCGGCCCGCGCGGCAGGGTTCGGGTTTTGGCCCTCCATGGGTTTCGCGCTTTTCGGCAGCGCCACCTGGGAATTCATCGTGGAGACGATCACGCCCTCACTGAATGATTTGATCGTTACCCCGACGGGCGGCGCAATGCTCGGTGAAATGATGCACCGCCTTCACCGCGAAATTTCCAATCCCCTGGCAGCCACACTGGTAAGCCCGATGGATTCCTTTGACCGCTTAAGCGGCCGCAGGCCCTACCGCGGGGAACGGAACATGTATACCGTCGCCGCGACTGCCGGCGCGGGCTGGGTTACCCAGCAGCACAAAATGGGAGAGCGGGTACTCGATCAGGACAATAAAATAACCCTTGACCTGGGCGGCAAATTTATCTACGGGGATCCCTTTGTACAGCAAAGTACGACCCCTTACGATCATTTTGAATTGACGTTAAACGCCGGCGGCGCCCTTCCCCTCTTCTATTATGTCCGCATTTTTTCGGACGGCTATATGTTTTCTTATTCGCTCGCCAACGACGCGAAGAAACAGGAGAGCACGGGGCTTTCCCTGCATTACGATATTGTTTCGACCGACTTCTTCGATTTTGGCAATCAGGCCCTGGCCTGGACGGTAAAATACCGCCGCGAATTGACAGGCGATCTGAGTATGGAACTTAAAACCCATCTGGGCTGGACTTTTTTTGGGGCCCAAAATTTTTACCGGTACAACGCGGTTACCGATACCATGGATTCCCTGCGCGATTACAGCATGGGCCCCATGGCCAAGGCCTTTTTTTCCCTGATTCATCCCCGCTACGGACGGCTCGATATCGATATCAGACTCCACCAATTCTTTATCACGTTTAAAAAATCGACCTATCATGACGTAAACGGAATCGACTATTTTATGCTTGCCGACATAACGTACCTCTTTCCCCTGACCAAAAATTTTTCGCTCGGCGCCGCCGATTCTTTTGCCCACAAGTCCGGAACTTATCCTGAAACGAGAAACAACGGAAAGTGGAACAACACGCTGAAGCTGTTTGTACAATATTCGACCACCGGGCACGCCTTTCCCAGAAACCGCGAGAATCCGATCCCATCCGATCTTGCGCGAAAGAAAACAAAACGCTAGACTGATAGCATGTTTTCAACAAGCGTAACTCCCCGCTTCGGGGATATGGATGTGCTGGGCCACATCAACAACACCGTTCTGGCGGCATGGTTTGAACTGGCCCGGAACCCCTTCTTCAAAATTTTTGCCCCCAAAACATATTTTACCGACGGGACCTTTATGCTGATCATGGCCCATACGGACTATGATTACCTTTCGGAGCTCCATTTTGGCGAAGAGGTGGAAATCCGCTCCTGGGTAAAACGCATCGGCGCCAAGTCCTTTACCGTCTACCACGAAGCCTGGCAGGGAGGTAAACGCCGCGCCAAAGGAGACGCGGTCATCGTCCATTACGACTTTAACAACAAGCTTACCACGCCCATACCGGAAGAAAAAAAGCCGCTTCTTGCCGAACACCTGCTGCCCGCCGATTATCCGGCCTGAGAGGACCGGCCGGTCTCTTTGAAGAAAAATGTTTTACCAAAGATGATCTCCAGGATCACATCATTGAGCGTATGGAACTTGCCCTGTAGCCGTTAACGGTTGTCATTTTTCCTTTGTTTTGGTATTTTATAGGGAATCACTATTATCTACACAAAGGAGTCTCAAAAATGGCACAGCGCCAGTTTCAGACCGAGGTAAGCAAACTGCTTCACCTTATTATCCATTCACTCTATTCGAACCGCGAGATTTTTCT
>JAITBL010000045.1 GCA_031283575.1 Treponema sp.
GACTAAACCAGTGATTAAGGAAGGCGGCGTTAAAGGATTCAGCCGTATCGGGCGAAATATGAGGCGAAACAGGGGGCGAAACATCGTTTTTTCCGGCATGATATGTTTCGCCGGTTTCCGCGGCCCATTCGGCTTTTTCGGCGCTTTCATCCCCTAATCCCTGTACATAGATCCGGGCCGGCGGGGGCCGTTCGCCGTTGTAGTAGGCCATGATAAAACTTTCCAGCGCTTCGCCTTCATCCGAGGCGGAGTGAGTACGGTAAAGTTCCCGTCCGGTAAGCTTGCCTCCCCGCATGGAAAAAACCGAGTAGGTGGCGAGAACTCCTTCGGCGGCCCAGGCAATATAGTCCCGCCCCTGGGGATCAAAATCCACTACGGCGCTGGACTCGTTGATGCCGCCTATCAACACCATCGCGTTGCGGAGGCCGGCCGCCCTTTCAAAACGCAGGGCCGCGGCTTCCTTCTTCATTTCAGCTTCAAGATCGGCGAGAAGGGGCGCGGTCTCTCCCGAGAGGAGGCCGCGTACCCGTTCGATCTGCCGGCTGTATTCGGCTTCGCCGATCCGGCCGCAGCAGGGGGCGTTGCAGCGGCCGATGTGGTAGTACATGCAGGGCGAAGAGCGTTTTTTGAGGCGGCGGCATTTTCGCAGGGGAAAGATCCTGTCGATGACTTCGAGCATTTTGTCGATGGCGCCCACATTGGGGAAGGGGCCGAAGTAGGCCGAGCCGTCTTCGATGATGTGGCGGGTCCTGAAGACGCGGGGAAAGGGCGGCGTGGTGAGGCGTATCATCGGATAGGTTTTGCCGTCTTTGAGGTTGATGTTGTATTTGGGGCTGTGCTGTTTGATCAGCGTATTTTCGAGAAGCAGCGCCTCGTATTCATCTTTGACGATGATCGTTTCCAGACCGGCCGCGCGGCGGAGCAGGGTTTGGGTTTTGATGTCCTTCGCGCCCGAAAAATAGGAGCCGAGGCGGTTCCGCAGAACGCGGGCTTTTCCCACATAGATGATGCGGTTTTCCCCGTCGCGGAAGATATAGACGCCCGCTTCGCGGGGCGCTCCTGCGGCGATTTTTTTCAGGTCCATGGACTAACTAACCGATATTCAATAAACGATATGTGCGAAAAAGCTTTCATCGTCTTCTTATTCTACTCTGTTTTTTCCCAAGCCGCCAGTCTGTGGGGGGCAAACCCTTCCGCAACCGAGCGCTCGATGACGCTCGGCGGAGCGGCCGGCTGGTCTATGGTGGAAAAGCGCAGCCAGGTGGAAGAACTTCAGTCGGTACGGCCCAAAACAGTGCTTGCGCTGTCTTCGGCCTGGTCGCCGGCACAGGGCGCCGCGGAACGGGTTTCGGAGTATGACGAGACGCTTGCCCTCTACAGCCAGATCCGCAATTTTCCGGCGCAGCAGCCGGCGCTGGACGCGGCGTTAAGTTTTGATGAAGGCAGCGCCGCCGCGTACCGCGACAGTACGGGCCGTTACGCGGTTGAAGTGTCGCAGGCGGTAACTCCGTCGGGAAACCGCTGGGCCCGTTACGGAAACGGGGCGGCGCTGTTTGCCGGAATCCGGGAGCGGGAAGTTTCGGCGCCGCTGGTTTTACGTCCCGGCCGAAACGCCCTTTTTGCGCCGGGCCGCAGCGCAGGGGACTTTAGCGTTGAATTCTGGATTTATCCCAATACGCTGGAAAACGGCGAGCAGATCCTCGCCTGGAAAAGCTTTGATAATCAGCGGATCTACTGCGAGGCCCAAAGAAACCGCCTTCAGTGGAGTTTTCAGGAATTTTTTGTTTCCCCCAACGGAAGAAAACTCGACATCAGCATCGAGAGCCGCAGCGTAATCGTACCCCGCGTGTGGAGTCATCATCTTGTCCGTTATAACGCGGGCACGGGCCTGCTCGAATACCTTGTGAACGGCCGTATCGAAAATATGGCGTATACCACGGCGAGCGGAAGGGAAGGCGGCGATGTGTATACGCCGTTGTTAAGCCGTGACGGACGCTTTGAACTGGGCGGGCGCTTTTCGGGCCTGCTTGATGAATTCAGAATTTACCGGCGCGTGATCGAAGCCCCCGGCAGGACGGCGCTGGAATCTTCTCCCCGAAAAACGGCGCCGGAATTACCCGAACTGGCAAAGTTTCCCCGAAGCGGCGGCCGCGTTGAAACAAGGGCGCTGGATCTGGGCGAACCGGGAAGCCGCATCCTCCGCATCGAAGCGGGCGGGGGCACGCTCGGCAGCGCGTCGGGCCGGCGCATGAACGTGAAGAACGTGTACGCGGGCGAAGGGAATTTCCGCTTTGCCGACAATTCGGCTTTGCAGTTTTTTCTGCGGGCCGGCGAAGAACCCTACCGCCTCAACGGGCAGGCGTGGCTTCCCGTCATGCCGGGCGCCGACATTACCGGCTCGGTCGAAGGCCGCTATGTGCAGATTGCCGCGGCGTTCTATCCCGGCGGAGACTGCGAAAGCTCTCCTTATCTGGAAACGGTTAAAATTATTTACGAAAGCAATGATCCGCCCTGGCCGCCGTCGCTGGTTATTGCCCGCGCCCTGGACGGGGCCGTGGAACTTTCCTGGCGGCAGAGTCCCGACGATGACACGCGGGGTTATCTGGTCTATTACGGCGCTTCCAGCGGCGTATACTACGGCGAAGGAGCCGTCCAGGGCGCTTCGCCGGTTGACGCGGGGAATCGTACCAGTCTGCGTATCGACGGATTACAGAACGGCGTATTATACTTTTTCGCGGTGGCGGCCTACGACGGCGCGGCCCCCGCCAAATATCATCCCGGAAAATTTTCAAAAGAAGTTTCCGCGCGGCCCCTGCGGTCAAGCATAAATTGAGGAAAAGATGAGTCCCGACGCAGCAGATATTTTTGACCGCGCTCAGGGTTCCGCCCGGGTGGGAGATCACGAGGAAGCCGAGCGGCTCCTCAAACATTACCTTGTCAAGGAACCGGACGATCGCAGGGCTCACCTGCTTTTGGGGGCGACTCTTGCCAAAGAAGGAAAGATAAACGAAGCGGCGGATGAATTTACCACAATGCTGGCAAAAAATCCCCGCGATGTGGAAGCGCTTAACAACCTTGCCGTAATCTACCGGCGTCAGGATAAATTACAGGATGCGCTGAGCGTGCTCATGGAGGCGATCGATATTGAGCCGACCCGCGCTGAATTTCATTACAATGTGGGCAATATTCACAAACAGCTGGGTAATCCCAAGGCGGCGTCCATGGCATACGCCAGGGTCGTGGAACTTAATCCCGAATATGTCAACGCCTACAATAATCTGGGTACGATTTATGAACAGCTTGACGAATATGAAAAGGCCTACAATATGTTTCGCAAGGGCCTTTCACTGGATCACAATAACCCGACCCTGCATTTTAATTACGGCGTCGCCCTCGAAGCAAACGGCAGGCTTGAAGACGCCTTAACCCAGTACAAAGCGGCGGTGCGCAGCAAGCCCGGCTGGTGCCAGGCAATGAACAATATGGGGATTATCTACTTCAAGCAGGGCCAGTGCGCAAAGGCAATGGATACCTTCAAGCGTATTCTTCGCGTTGATTCCCATAACGCGGAAGCCTTTAACAATATGGGCGTTGTCCAGAACGAACAGGGCAAGACAAAAGAGGCGGTGATAAATTACCGCCGCGCCATTGAGTGCGATCCCGGCTATGTAAAAGCGGTGGTGAACCTGGAACAGACGCTGGAAAACTCGGGCGATTTTGCCGACGCGGTGCTGGAACTTGAAAAACTCACCAAGCTTGTGCCCAACAGCGCCGATCTTCACTGCCGCCTCGCCTCGCTCTATTTAAAACTGGACCGTTATCCCGAAGCGATGGAACAATCCCGCGCCGCCCTTGAGTGGGAGCCGGAAAATATTCAGGCCCTGCGCATTCAGGGAGCAACCCAGCGGATGATGGGCAATGACGGCGAAGCGAAGAAGGTCTTTCAAAAAATTCTTTCGCTTGATCCGGGGAATTATACGTTCCAGCTGGATCTTGCGGATATTCATTTTAAACACAAGGAATACAAACAGGCCGAAGCGCGGATACTTGCCTATTTACAGCGCCGTCCCAAAGATCGGGACGCCAAGATGCTTTTGGCCCGTGTCTATGCCGCCATGGGAAACCGTACCCACGCGGTTCAGATTTTTGAGGAACTGGCCCGGAACGACCCCAATGATACCGAAGCGCTGGCCGCCGCCGCGGAATTGCACAAGGATGCCGGTGAAGTGGAAAAGGCCCTGCGTACCGCGGACAAACTGGTAAATCTCCAGGGAAAACGGGCCACCTCGGGCGATCTGTCCGATCTTAATAATTCACTTTCGTTTTACGAAAATGCCGTCAAGGCGTATTCTTCGGACACCACCGATCTTTGGAGCAAAAACCTTAAGCTGCTTTCCGAGGCGGCTTCGGAAAAAGACACGGCCAAGAACGAAGAGGATCTGTTCCTTGGCTCCCTGGAAAAAGCGCCCGCCGTGGACGAAGAAACGGAAGCGCTCTTTATTGAAGATTCGGAAGTTGAAGCAGAGGATGAGGAGGATTTGTTCCTCGAAGACGAAGTTCCCCTGATGGAAGAAGAGCAGCTCCCCGATCTGTCGCTCGATCATTTGGCGGAAGGCGGCGGCGGATATTCGGGGGGAGACGCTTCGCGTGAAGCCGGAAGCGAAGCGGCGGACGGGCCCGATTATCCTGAATTTTCCCCCGAAGCTTTTTCGCCCGAGCCGCAGTATCCGCAGGAGCAGGCGGAAACGCCGCCGCCGCGGCAACAGTATCAGCCGCCGGAAACGCCGCCACAACCGCGGCAGCCACCGTACCCGCAGGAACAGAAGCCGCAGGAACAACAGGCGGAAACGCCGCGGCAACCACAGGAAGCGCAACAGCCGCAGGAGCAGGCGGAAACGCCGCCGCGGCAACAGTACCAGCCGCCGGAAGCGCCGCCGCCACAGTATCCGCAGCCGCAGCAGCAGTACCCGCAGCCGCCGCCCTACTATCCGCCGCAGCAGCCGCAGGCGGAGCAACGGCCGCCGGAAGCGCCGCCGCATCCACAACAACCACAGGCGCCGCAAGCGCAACAACAATACCCGCCGCCACAGTATCCGCAGCCGCAACAACAGTACCCGCAGCCACAGGCCCCGCAGCCGCAGCAGCAGTACCCGCAGCCACAGGCCCCGCAGCCGCAACAGCAGTACCCGCAGCCACAGGCCCAACAGCCACAAGCGCAAGAGCCGCCGCGTCCGAAGGCGGATTATCCCCGTGATGAATACGATTCGCTTCCCATAGAGGAAGGTGATGAAGAACCCGTTTCCCTGCTTGACGACGGAGAAGAAACTCCCGAAGAATGGGATGAAGATATCCGTAACGGCGAGCTGCCCGGCGATGAACCGGTGGAAAACGGCAAACCGGAAGAAGAGCCCGCCGAAGCGTTGCCGGGCGAGGTTTCGGAAGGTGAAGAATGGCCGCAGCTTGAGGAAGCGGCAGATGACGAATTCGAACCGGAGACCGGCCTTGAAGCGGAAAGCGAAGAGGCCGAACCTGAAGCGCCGCAGTTTGAATTGGACGAACCGGATGAATTCGGTGAGCTGGAACCGGAAATTCCCGGCAGTGAAGACGAAATTGGCGATGGCGGCGAAATTGACGGGCCGGAAGATGAGCCGGTTTTCGGCGCTGAAGAAAGTGAAAATTTGGACGCGCTGAGCCCCGGCGCGCTGGAAGAGGCGTCCGGTTTTGAACCCGAAGCGGTTCAAAACAGTGAAGCGCCGGACGCGCCGGTTTTCGGCGGCGAAGGGGAAAAGGAAGAAAAAAAAGAATTTGGTAAAGATTCGATCGTAGGCCTGATGAATTACCTCAAGGGACTCGCCGGCGGCCTGCCCGACAAACAGCGCGAAAACTTTATGAAGAGCGACGCCCGCCTTTCCATGGAATATGTGATCAACAACCTCAGTGGAAAGCAGGGGCTGCTTAAGGAATTAAAACAAAAAGCGCCGGAGCGTCGCCGCGGCGACGGGAGTTCGTCCCCGCCGGCAGGAAAGGATCGCCGCAATCCCCATCCCGATCGGGAAAAAGTGGCCGGAACACTTTCGTATCTGGGCGATCTTTCTTCGGCAATTCCGGACAAAAATCTTTTCGCCGCCCTTAAACAAAAAGTACAAAGCATCATGGCGCGTATCAAAATGGTAACCGACAAGAGGAAGGACAATGCCTGACATCACCACAAAAATCGATGACTACATTAAAAACATGCCGAGCCTTCCTACTTCGGTAGCCAAGGTACTGGAGATCTGCAATAATCCGCAGACTTCGCCCGCCGACCTTAACCACGTTATTTCACTCGATCCGGTATTGGTAGGAAGGGTTCTCAAGCTGATCAACTCCGCCTATTACGGATTGGGGCAGCAGGTTACCAATCTGGTGCGGGCAATTATTATGCTGGGAATTAACACCGTCAAAAATCTTGCCCTGTCTTCCGCCGTTTTGGGGAACCTGTCGTCAAGCAGGGCTTCCTCCGTGCTTAACATGGAGGGCTTTTGGCGGCATTCGCTCTGCGTGGGCGTAGCGGCAAAGATACTCGCCAAAAAACGGGGGGTCGATTCAAAACAAATCGAAGAATACTTTACCGCGGGACTCCTCCATGACATCGGCAAGATTCCCCTGAACGGAGTGCTTTCCAAAGAGTACATGATCACCGTGAGCAGTTCCGATCACGATCGTATTTCGCTGGTACGGGCGGAAGACCGTATGCTGGGAATTAATCATTGCAACTCAGGCGCCATGATCGTCAAAGCCTGGAAACTGGAGGGAGCCGTGGGCGACGCCATCGTGTATCATCACAGTCATACCGACTATGACGGCGCTCACCGCGAAACGCTTTACAGCGTGATACTCGCCAACCGTTTTGCGTCGATGATGGAAATTGGTTTCGCGGGCGACCGGTATCCGGAAAAGCCGGGGCCTTCCATTTGGGAAGCCCTGTCCCTGACGCCGGAAATTTTTGAGGAAATAGAACATGAGGTTAACAGGGAGATCGAAAAAGCCCAGGTCTTCCTGAAACTGCAATGAGGCGTTTATCATGCTGAAACTGCGTATTTGGGGGGTCCGGGGCTCAATTCCCTGCCCGGGAAAAAATACGGTGATCTACGGCGGCAACACAAGCTGCCTGGAAATTCGCGCCGACAAAAAGATCGTGATCATTGATTTTGGAACGGGAATAAAACCCTTCGGCGACTGGCTTATGGCCAACGATTTTAAAAACGGCCCTATCGACGCCGATATTTTTATTACCCACACTCACTGGGATCACATCATGGGCTTTCCCATGTTTACGCCGCTTTTTATTCCTACCAGCAGGCTTCGCATCAGGGGGCCGGTTTCCTACGAAGATGAAACACTGGAACAGATCATAGGGAGCCAGCTTACCTACCGTTACTGGCCGGTGCGAATCAGCGAACTTTCCGCCCGCATCGAATACGCCCAGATTAAGGAAACGTCGCTGGATCTTGGAGACGGTTTGTGGGTTACCACCAAGTATTTAAATCATCCCATTCTGTGTCTGGGTTATCGCTTTGAATACAAGGGCAAGTCCATTGTCACGGCCTATGACAATGAACCGTTCCGCAATCTTTTTCCCACCGATCCGGCGGACCCCGGTTATGACGAAGACGCGGCGCGGGAAGGGGAAGCCGCGGCGCAGGAAGAAAACGAAAAGCTGCTTAACTTTTTTCAGGGCGCCGATATTTTAATTCACGACACCCAATACACCGCGAAAGAATATGCCGCCCACCTGGGCTGGGGGCACACTTCGTTTGAATACGCGATCAACAACGCCAACCGCGCCGGAGTAAAAAAACTCGTTCTGTTCCACCACGATCCCAACCGCACCGATGAGGAACTGGGCAAGCTGGAACGGGCCTACCGGCGGCAGGTAAGCGGTAAAACAAACATGCAGGTTATCGCCGCCCGTGAGGGGCTCGAGTTGGAAGCGTAGGTTTTACTTTCTCTTATCAACATGCTCGCCGGCTCGCATGCGTCTGTCGGGCGGGGCTTGAACTGGAAGTGCAGGTTTTACTTTCGCGTTACTCGGCGCTGAATTCCCAGATGTCTTTTTCCGCCTCGCTGCCTTCGCCATGGAGATCTTCGATCACCAGGTAGTTGTCGTTTACTACGCGGATGACGGCTTTTCCCGCGTTCTGCCAGTTAAACCAGCTGTACTCGAAGCTTGCGCCGGTTCCGGACTCGTCGAGAGCGCGCCACTGCGCCGAAGCGTGACTGCCGCGTTCCGAAAGCGGGTTGCCTTCAAGATAGTCTACGCGGTATGAACCGTCCTCGTTAATGTGGAAGACACAGGCAAAGACGCTGCCGCCGGAATCTTCGCCGTTGACACGGACAGCCCGCCAGACTTTTTCGAACACTTCGGGGGGAAGCGCGGACGCCGATGGAGAAAGCGCGGCCGGTACGACTTCGCCTTCCGTCCGGATAATAACTTCGTAAAAACCGGCGCACTCGATTTTTTGAAGGGCGGCCGGAATGTCGGCGGCGGCAACGTTCGGGACGATCACCCGCGTAAGGCCGCGGTAGTTTTCATAGGCCGGCGCAAAACCCGCGCCGGAGAGGCGCGCAAAAGCGGCGCGGGCATTGCCGTTGATTTTGAAAGCGCCCACCTGTAACCGGCAGCTTCCCGCGGCGGGTATACGCCCTATGATTCTGACGCGCTGGCCGAAACAGTAAACGGAGAGGAAAACAAGAGCGAAAACAAGGGCAAAGCGTTTTACACAATCCATGCGGCCCTCCTCTAATCAGTTTAACACGAAATTTCTTTCTACGCTAGGACCCTTTTTGGAATATTTAACCACGAAAGCGAAGAAGGGGAAAGATAGGGAAAGGTGACACCGTTTTTGTTCGTGGTGTTTGTGAGGTTCGTGGTAAAAAAGACAACCAGTTTAATATAACCACGAACCACCCGAACGGACACGAACGGGTTCATCGCAGGGGTGAATATTTAACCGCAAAGGCGAATAAGACGAAGAAGGAACCACTAACACGATACATCCTGTTCGCGCTTTGATTTCCGGAGGTATTCCCGAAAATGTCTCTTTTTGTTCGTGGTGTTTGTGAGGTTCGTGGTAAAACAGACAACCAGTTTAATATAACCACGAACCACCCGAACGGACACGAACTGGCTCAATACTTTTAGTGTTTACAAGGTACTAGTCCCTCGCCCTCACTTTCGTTATATTCTTTCTATAACTATGGCTTCACAACATTTATCCGCTCATTGGGCCGACGAAACGGCCGCCAAAATAATCCGCGAGAAGGGCGAAAAGCCCCGCTACACCTGCGCTTCGGGGATCACGCCGTCGGGGACGGTGCACATCGGCAATTTCCGCGAAATTATCTCCGTCGATCTTGTGGTCCGCGCCCTGCGCGACAGGGGCAAAAAAGTCCGTTTCATTTATTCGTGGGACGACTATGACGTATTCCGTAAAGTTCCCGTTAACATGCCCAATCAAAAAGTTTTGGAGGAACATCTGCGCTTTCCCATTACCATGGTGCCCGATCCCTGGGGGCGCGATGAAAGCTACGCCCGCCACCACGAGGCGGATGTGGAACGCATGCTTCCCGTGGTGGGGATACAGCCTGAATTTTTATACCAGGCAAATAATTACCGCGCTTCAAAATACGCGGCCGATATTAAACGCGCCCTGGAACACCGCGCGGAACTTAAAACCATCCTTGATAAATTCCGCGACGGGGAACACAAGATACAGGGTGAATGGTGGCCCATCAGTGTCTTCTGCGACGCCTGCAAGCGCGACGATACGGAGATCGAGAACTGGGACGGCGGGTGGCAGGTTTCGTACCAATGTTCCTGCGGATACAAAGCGCGGGTAGATTTGCGCGAGGCGAAAGGAATCAAGCTCGTGTGGCGGGTTGACTGGCCTATGCGCTGGAGGCACGAACAGGTTGATTTTGAGCCGGCCGGAAAAGATCACCACAGCCAGGGCGGCTCTTTTGATACGGCCCGTTACGTTTCCAAAGAAGTGTACGATTGGGAGGCGCCGGTCACTTTCCGTTATGATTTTATCGGCATCAAGGGATCGGCCGGAAAAATGTCGAGTTCTTCGGGAAAGGTGGTGAACCTTGAGGAACTGCTCCGCGTCTACACGCCGGAAATTGTCCGCTATCTTTTTGCCGGTACGCGGCCCAATACGGAGTTTACGATTTCGTTTGATCTTGACGTGATTAAAATTTACGAAGACTACGACAGAACCGAGCGTATTGCCTGGGGCGTCGAAAAAGCCAGGGATGACGCGGCTTATCAAAAAGAACGGCGCATCTACGAGCTTTCCCAGGTTGAAACGGACGCGGACGGTAAAACAAAACTGCCCGCGTCCCTTCCCTATCAGGTTCCCTTCCGTCATCTCTGCAACCTTATCCAGATTGCCGACGGCGACACAGGCAAAGCCGTGGCGAAGCTGCAGGCGGAAGATCCCGCCTTGGGCGCGGACAAAGTTCCCGCCCTCCTCCGGCGCTGCCGCTGCGCCCAATTTTGGGCGGAGGAATGTGCGCCCGAAGAATTCCGCTTTCGCCTGCGGAACGCGGAAGATTCAGACGGCGCGGCGGCTCTCGACGACGGCGAACGGGCCGCGATGGCCGGGCTCCGCGACAAGGTCGTCGCCCGCATAGAAAGCTTTGCCGACGATAAAAGCTGCGCCGAAGCGATTTACCAAAGCGCGGAAGAAGCAGGCCTTGAAGGCAAGGCTCTGTTTCGCGCCGCCTATCAGGCCCTTATCGGGAAAGATCAGGGGCCCCGTCTTGCAGGCTTTTTGCGGAGCATCGGAAAAGATCGCCTTATGGGAATTTTGGCAAAGTATTAGAAGCAAAGAATCGGGAAAGAAGGGGCCGCAAGCCCAGACATCATTCCACTTTCGCTTCGTTGGCGGCTTTGCCTTCGCGGGTGTAGACGCGGCGGGGATTGTTCGGATCGAGGCGGCGTTCGCCCCGGTAGAAAAAAGCGTACTGATAGGTGCCCGCGGGGAGCGGCAGCGACAGGGTATAGCGGCCCGGGCTTACTTCACGCAGTTCATACATAAAAGGATCCCAGGCGTTAAAAGAACCCGCCACGGTGACGACGCTTCCGCTTTCGGCATAATAGGTAAAAGTGAGGGCGCCTTCCGGCCCGCGCTTAAGGCTGTCGGGACGGCGTATGGGCGGCAGATTCACCACCGAGCGCGCGATGCCGGAGCCTTCGCTGCGAAAATCGGGATTGAGGGGATCGCGTATCCAGAGACCGTCAACGATGAGCCGGTACTCGAGGCTGCCGTCGAGAGTTTCGGGGACGGGGTAAATATAGTAGAGTATGCCCGAATCGCGGAACATATCCGCGGGGGGTTTCTCTTTGATCCAGGGTCCCGGGTTTTCGTTGGGAACCATAAGGCGCTTGAACCAGTAGACCCTGCCAAAACCTTCGTGGGCAAAAGCGATTCCCACCCGCCGGTACGTCGAAGGCGCCGTAAATATCACCGCGTCTTCGACCACTTCGGGCCGCGCGGGTTTTTTGAGGGTCAGCAGATGACCGATAAAACGGGCCGAATCCTCGTCAATCGTTGAAGAAGTTATATCCGCGGCCCCGATACTGCCGATAATAGCGATAAGGAGCCAAACTGTAAGGGACTTTTTCATTGTTCTTTACTAATATCGGTGAATGCTCCACTATAAATTATGCCGTCACTCCAACAGCTTGATGAATTTAGCTCCTCTTTTAAGGATATCGGAAACGAATCGCTGATTCTGACGGGCCGGCATGAAGCCGTGGAAATTCTGCCCCTGCCCGAAAAGGAACCGCCCGCCCCCTTTCCCGATGAAATCGGCGCGGCCGTTCTGGACACGGGAACCGGCGCCGCGCCGAGCTTTGACGACCTAAACCTTTCTTCTTTTGGAACCGACGCCGATTTTGGTTTTGGCGATTTGGTACAATCGACCCCGCCGCCGGTGAGTGATGAGGACGGTCTGGAAGAATTGATCGACAACGCCCCTGACATCTCCGACACGGGCGGTTTTTACGGAACGGACGCCGCCGATACGGCGGATTTATTTGCTACGGACGAAGCGCCCGCGGAGGCCCCGGATTCCGGCGCTGACGTCCTGTCCGGTACGGATGATTTGAGCGAAGCGGATTCCGGCGGCCTTGGCGAAATTCCAGATGATTTGCTCAGCGGTTTTGCCGACACCCTGGAATCGGGAGGCCTTCCCGCCGATGAAGCGCCCGCCTCTCCGCAGCCCTCCCCTCCCCCCGTCAGGGAAGAAGAGCCGGCCGCTCCCGATTTCGACCTGCTTGAATTCCCCGACATCGATCTGTCCAACGCCGTTGACATGGGCGGCGAATTGCAGGAATCAGCCGGCGGCGAGGATTTGGGCACAGACCGGCCTTCCCCTCCGGATGAAAGCGCCGCGCCTGATTCGGGCGGGGATTTGGACGCCGCGGATATTGGCGGCGCGCTTGACGGTTTTGATTTGGGCGGCGTGGACTTCGGCGAATCCGCCGCCGCGGATACGGGCGAAGCGGACTCCGGCGAAGCGCTTGAGGGCTTCGACCTGGGCGGCGCTGACCTGGGCGGCGTGGACTTTGGCGGCGCGGACACGGGCGATGAAAGCCCAGGCGCGGACGCAGGCTCCGAAGACGGCGGATTCGGTGACGCCGGCGATTTCGGCAGTCTTGACGCGGGCGCGGATACCGGCGGAGCGCTTGACGGTTTCGACCTGGGCGAAGCGGACTTTGGCGATGCCGCCGCGGACACGGGCGAAGCGGACTCCGGCGAAGCGCTTGAGGGCTTCGACCTGGGCGGCGCTGACCTGGACGGTGAAAGCCCAGGCGCGGACGCAAGTTCCGGCGATTTCGGCAGTTTTGACATGGGCGATTTGGGCGATGCCGCCGCGGCGGGCGAAGAATTTCCCGGCCCTGACGACGGCATCGGTTTTCCCGAAACGCCCCCGTCCGGCGCGGACGCCGGCGATTCCTTTGATTCGTTTAATTTGGGCGGAAGCGATGCGCCCCTTGAAACGCCCGACTTTAACGCGCCGGCCGGAGATTTCGGCGGCGATAATTTTTCACTTGACGGCTTTGACGATACGTTTGCGCCGGGAAAGCCGGACGCCTCCATTCCTTCGGCTTCCGGCGATGTCGAAGAGATCAGTCTCTCCGAAAGCGATTTTCGCAAACTGCAGGATACCCTTTCGGACTATCCCCTTAACCTGCGTTTGGCCTGCGAAGAACTCATTGCCGAACAGGCCGTGGCGCCGGATCTTATGTCGGCTCTGGTCAAACTTCTGGTCCGGGGCGCGCCGGCCAAAGAAACGGCGGGCCTTGCGGGCAAGATACTCGGACGCAGCATTCCCATTCCCAAAGGTTACACGAAACAAACCGGCGAGGAACTTGAGGAAGAGCAGGCCAGCTTTGGCTATACCTTCGTTCACAGTTTTTTGCCGGTGCTCCGTCTCTTTGGCGCAATCGCGATTGTTGCGCTTTCGCTGGCGTATCTTGGTTTCCGTTTTGTGTACACGCCTCTCGCGGCGGAAGCCGTCTACCGGGAAGGTTTTGAGCAGCTGCAAAACGGCGGATACATCCGCGCCAATGATTTGTTCGTGCAGGCCTTCGAGATACACCGCGTTAAAAACTGGTTCTACCGTTATGCCGAAGGTTTCCGCGACGCGCGGCAGTTTATTTATGCCGAACGCAAATACGATGAACTTTTGCGCGTGTACCCCCGCGATAAAAAGGGCGCGCTTGATTACGCGTCGCTGGAAACGAACTATTTACAGAATTACGAAAAAGCCGATCGCATTATCAGAAACAATATACTCGACTGGTCGCTCGACGATCGCGACGGTCTTTTGGCGCTGGCGGAAAACAACCTTGCCTGGGGAGAGATCGACAATTCCCGTTACGAAGAGGCCCGTTCCGCTTACGCGCGGCTTATTGAAAAATACGGCCGCCAGGATCTCTACCTGGAGGGTATGCTCAAGTATTTTATCCGTACCGACAAACTTGACGAAGTGCTTCCCCTTCAGGCTTATTTTATGGACGGGCAAAAAAAACGGAAGATAAGCGTGCCAACGCTCGTCGAACTTGCCGGATATTTGCTCGATAAAAAATTCCAGGCCGAGACCATGGCGCGGCAGGGAATCAACATTGTTCCCGATGAATATGCCGCCGGCATTGACGGCATACGCGACATTCTGCTGAGGGCGATCAAGGAAGACGGCGCGTTCCCCGAATCCTACTATCATCTGGCGCGCTATTACAGCCGTTTCGGTTCAAGCGGGGAAGAACGGCTTACTCTGGAAAAAGCGGTAGAAGCTTTTGACAAAGCGCCGGAAGAAAATTCAAAGCGCGCCGCGGCGCGGGTTGATACGTTAAGGATGTATGCGGAAGTTTTGATCAGGGCCCGGGAATTTTTTAACGCGGAAGAACAGCTGGTCCGCGGCGTACGGCTCTACGAAGACGCCCGTTCGCGGCAGGTTCTTAAAACCACCGGCGAGTTCGGCAGACTCTACGCTCATCTGGGCGATCTGAGTTTCTTCACCCAGGACGGAGACATGGCGGCGGCGCTGCGCTTTTATCAGGAGGCGGAACGGAACGGCTGGTCATCGCCCGAAATTCAGTACCGCATGGGCGCCGCCTATTATCAGACGGAACAATGGGAAGAAGCCCTCAACCGTTTCTTTACCCTGGTAAGCACCGCTCCCAATAACCGCCGCCTTCTCTATGCGCTGGGAAACACCGCTTACCTCAGGGGCGATTACTTTGCGGCCCAGGGTTACTATAACCGGCTTATGGATCAGCTTGAGGCGGGCAAGGTTCGCTTTCCGAACCTTACCCCGGGAGCGGGGCCGGACGAAACGGATCTGTCGGAGCGGATCATGGTGGCCGAAAATAATCTGGGCGTGACGCTGGAAGCTTTAACGCAAATCAGCGGTGATTCCCGATACCGAAGCCGCGCCCTGGGACTTTTTGCCGAATCGATACGCGCCTGGGATGTGCTGACCCGCGATCCCGACAACATGACGCGGATGCGCCCCATCAAGGATCTCTACGGTCCCGGCGTAAACCTCGCCTTTCTTAACGCGCAAAATATTTTGCATCCCGAACCCGATTACCAGCAGCAGATCTTTATGCGCATTGACCGCGACATGACCGAACCTTCGGAATGGGAAGCTCTCGTGCCCCGTAATTACCAGCTCTCGGATAATCTTGCGCCGGCCGGGTATGCTCCATAGAATACCGGCTGTATTTTACTTGCGGTACCCCAGCCGTGCCGCTTCGGCCAGATCCGCTTTGGCTTTGCTTTCGCTTCCCAGCGCGCGATAGGCAATGCCCCTGTTGTGCCAGGCAAGGGAAAATTCCGGTTTTAAGCTAATCGCGTCCGAAAAATCGCGGACCGCCTTTTCGTCGTCTTCCTTGTAGTAATAAGCGGTCCCGCGCTGATTGTAAGCGTCGGCGTTCTTTGGTTCGATTTGGAGAAGCCGCGAAAAATCGGCAATGGCCCTTTCGTACTCGCCGCTGCCGCGATAGGCGACGCCGCGGTTGTAGAGGGCGTCGGCATAATCACGTTTGAGGGCAAGCGCATGGGTAAAGTCGCTGATTGCGCGGCCCCGATCGCCTTTGGCGGCGTAGGCCGCGCCCCGAAAATTGTAGGCGACAGGAGAATCCACCCAGAGCAGCGCTTTGGTGTAGTCTTCGATGGCGCGGTCAAGGTCGCCTTTTTTCTGCCAGGTCCGTCCCCGCGAAAAGCAGGCGTCGGCATAATCGCTCTTGAGGGAAATGGCGCGGTCGTATTCGGCCAGGGCTTTGTTGTAACTTCCCTCGTTATAGTAGCGCTCCCCCATGATGAAGGAAACCTGATACTGCTCAAGGCCCATCTGGATCAGAATTCCGGGATCGAGGCTTTTGTAGTTAACCGGATTGAGTTCGGCGGCGGAAACGCCCCTGCCCGATCGGGGCCGGATGCTGCCCAGGGATTCGGGCTGGGAGCCGCCGGACTGGGGGATCTTCGCCCCGTCCGAAACGCTTTTTGCCGCCGCTTCCGGTACAGCCCCGGCGGCGGCCTGCCCAGGCGGCGCAGCATCCCGATCCGGCGCGGGCGGCGTTACGGGTTCCGCCGTAACGGTCACAGCGTCCGCAAGCGGGATCGCCGCCGCTTTCTTGCCGCAGCCGGCAAGCGCGACAAACGCCAGAGCAAACGCAAAATAACGGAGCGCTTTTTTCACTTTCTTTTTTCCGTTGGGCGATACTGGATTTGAACCAGTGACTTCTACCGTATTTCTTTATATTACCGTGAGTTATAAAAACTTGAACCTGCTATGCCTACGTTATTCCTACGGATCGGGCCGCGATCCGGGCCTTATTATTTGACGCCGTGCCCGCAGGAGCTGGGACTTGAGGCCTCGTAAATTTCCCGCATTTGATTTTGGAGAATTTGAAGGCGCAGGACACGGGATTTTGATGTGTTAATACCTTGCAGGGAACCCAGGAACCAGCCGTCATTGTGCAAAAGTTTTAAAACATCCCGAACCGTCATAACATAATTATACGTGTATTTTACACGTATGCCAAGGGATTTTTCAAAAACAGTTCACTTTTTTTGAGGGATGATGCGCCATGCCCGGCTTTGCCCCGGCATATTTCAACGCTTTGGGTGGCAGCGTGGCCGGAGGGGTTTTACGCTTCACCGGATACCGGGGCAGGCCGCAAACTGAACCCCAGGGAAGACAAGACTATTACGATTGTTTCAAATGAGGGATTACTGCCCTGCGAAAGGGACTTGTAGAGGCTTTCCCGGCCCCGCCCGGCATTACCGGCAATCTTTGACATACCGCGGGCGCGGGCAACATCCCCGATGGCGGTAACCATAAGATCGGGGTCGCCGCTCCTGAAAATATCATCCAGATAGGCGGTTACCTGTTCCTCCGTTTCCAGATATTCCGCCGGGTCCCATACGGTTGTCCTGACTGG
>JAITBL010000083.1 GCA_031283575.1 Treponema sp.
ACCGTCGGGGGAATTTTTTATTCCGGTTCCGATGAGGACGAAAGCGTTTATGTTCCCCTCGCCGCGGCGCAAAAGCTCGCGGGCCTTGAAGGCATGGTAAGCTCCGTCGAGGTGAGCGCCCTTACCACCCCCGACAACGAACTTTCCCGCAGGGCGGCCCAGGACCCCAAAAGCCTTTCGATAAAAGAATGGGACACCTGGTACTGTACGGCCTATCCAAGCGCCATCTGCTATCAAATTGACGAAGTAATCAGCGGCGCCGTTTCCAAACCCCTCCGCCAGGTGGCCGAATCCGAAGGGGCCATTTTGCAGAAAACCCAGCTGCTCATGCTCCTTATCACGATCCTCAGCCTTGCCGGTTCAGCCCTGGCCATATCAAATCTGGTCAGCGCCGGCGTCATGGAACGCGCCATGGAAATCGGCCTCTTAAAAGCGGTCGGCGCGGAAGACGCCCAGGCGATGGGCCTCGTACTGGCGGGCGTGATCATCACCGGCATTGCCGGCGGCGCGGCCGGATACTTCGCGGGGCTCGGCTTTGCCCAGATCATCGGCTACTCGGTATTCGGCCAGTCCATCGGCGTCAAGGCCATCGTTATTCCGCTGGTCGCCGTGCTCGTAACGCTCGTTACCCTGGCGGGAAGTATTCCAGCCACGCGCCTGCTCCTCTCGCTCCGGCCGGCGGAGGTTTTGCATGGCCGCTAAAAGCGCTTCCGGCGAATCAAACGCGGCCTTGAAACTGAAAAGTTCGGCCAGGGCGGAATTTTATCTGCGCATGGTCGTCAGCTCCCTTGTAAGGAGGAGGTCGCGTATGGTTGTGGCGCTTTTGGCCATTACCATAGGGGCGACGATATTGACAGGGCTTATCACGGTGTATTACGACATTCCCCGCCAGATGGGGCGGGAGTTCAGATCCTACGGGGCCAATTTTCTTCTCTCCCCTTCGCTTTCCGCTTCGATAAGCGGGGAAACCTTTGCGGCGGCCCTTTCCCTCCTGCCCGACGGCGTCATGGGAATAGCGCCCTACCGTTACCGTATGGCAAAAATAAACGAACAGCCCTTTATGGCCGCCGGAACGGAGCTGGCCGAAGCGCGCAAAACCAGCCCCTACTGGGCGGTTGACGGGCGCTGGCCCGAAGCGGTGGGAGAGGCCCTGATCGGCGAGGAGGCGGCAAAGAGCATACGCCTCGCGCCGGGGAGCGCTTTTACCCTCACCGTATCGGGCGAAGGCGGCGCCGTTCAGGGCACAAAAGATTTTACGGTAGCGGGCGTTTTGCGCTCGGGCGGCGCCGAGGAAGCCTTTATTTTTATGTCGCTCGATGATTTTGCCGCCCTGGGCGCCGCGGAAGGCATTGCCGCCGGCGAAGGATTCGACGTTGTTGAGTGCAGCATCAACGCGCCCCGCGAAATTCTGGAGGCGGCCGCCCTCCGCGTTAACGCGGGAGTTGACGGAGTTGAAGCCCGCCTGGTGCGGCGCGTCACCGAATCCGAAGGCGCTGTGCTGAGCAAACTGCAAACCCTCATTTATCTGGTTACGTTTATCGTTCTTTTGCTTACGATGATCTGCGTCGCCACGACGATGATGGCGGTGGTAACCGAAAGGCGCAGGGAAATCGGACTGCGCAAGGCGCTGGGGGCCTCGAACGGCAGTCTGGTTACCGAGTTTATGGGCGAAGGGGTGTTTCTTGGCGCGGCGGGCGGGGCTCTCGGCGCGCTTCTTGGTTTTCTCTTTGCCCAGATAGTCGGACTCAAGGTGTTTAACCACGCCGTCACTTTTTACGGTTTGTTGCTGCCCGCGGCCATAGCCGCCGCCATCATCATTACCGGCATTGCCTGTTTAATTCCGCTGCGGAGCGCGACGAGTGTTGACCCCGCGGTGGTGCTGCGGGGAGAATAGGGAGACAGCGATAATTATGAAGACAACGATAATTGAGACAGCGATAACTTATGGAGAATAACATGGATTTGTTAAAGCTACAGGATATTTCCAAAATTTACGGAGAGCTTGAAGCCCTGCGTCATGTCAACCTCGGCGTCAAAAAAGGCGAGTGGATTGCCATCATGGGTCCTTCCGGCTCGGGAAAAACAACGCTGATGAACATTATCGGCTGCATGGACAAACCGAGTTCGGGCGAAGTGTTTCTTGACGGCATTGCCGTTTCGCGGGAAAGCTCGCGTTCGCTTACGGCGCTGAGGCGGGACAAGATAGGCCTGGTGTTTCAGCAATTTCACCTGGTTCCCTATCTTTCGGCGGTGGAAAACGTCATGGTTGCCCAGTATTATCACAGCATGCCCGATGAAAAAGAAGCCATGGCCGCCCTCGACCGGGTGGGACTTTCAGGCCGCGCGAAACATCTTCCGGCCCAGCTTTCCGGCGGCGAACAGCAGCGCGTATGTATCGCCCGCGCCCTGATCAACTATCCGGCCCTGATTCTCGCCGACGAACCCACGGGCAATCTTGACGAAGCGAACGAGAACATCGTCATCAATCTTTTCAAACAACTGCACGCCGACGGCAGTACGATTATTGTGGTAACCCACGATCCGGAAGTCGCCATGGACGCGGAACGTACAATCATACTCGAACACGGGCGTATAGCCAGAATAGAAAGCAATTCCGTTCCGGGCTCCGGCGCACAGACGCCGGACTCCTCACACAATAAAGAAGCGGAGGCCGGGGAACGGCCGGCGCGTTTTACCGGCGAAAAGGAGGCGGCGCTGTGAAAAAAATACTGTTTGCGGTACTGCTCGCGGGGCTTTTATCCGCCTGCGCGAAACAGGCGCTCAAAGACGGCGTATACTTTGGCAAAAGCTCGCTCGACGACACCGGCGCTTACGGCGAAGTGAGCATTACCGTCAGCGGGGGCAGGATCAGCGCCTGCGATTTTGTTACCCGCCAAAAAGACGGAACGATAAAAGACGAAGACTACGGCAAGGTAAACGGCGAAATTTCCAACCAGGCCTATTACGACAAGGCCCAGCTTGCCGTCCGCGCCATGAAGTCGTACGCCGGCCAATACGCCGCTTCCGGCGATCTTGACGCCGTCGACGCCGTAAGCGGCGCGACTATCGCCTACAATCAATTTATCGAAGCGGTCGAAGAAGCGCTTGAGTAAGGCCGCGATTTTGTCCGCGGGCTTACAGGGCGCCGGCTTTCCTTTTACGGTATCCGCACCACATCGCCGGTCGTGATTCCGGCGCGGGCAAAATATCCCTGCGGCACTTCAAGGGCATAACGCACCGAGCGGCTTGAAGTAACGGAAGTCCGGTCTCTGGGCCGCATGTCGCGTATATCAATAATTTTTCCGTCGTAGGAAATATAGGCAATGGAAAGCGGTATCAGGGTGTTTTCCATCCAGAAGGTCAGGACCTGATCGCTTTCAAAGAAAAAAAGCATGCCCTTTCCGTCGGCCAATTCGGTGCGGTACATCAGGCCGGCGCGGCGCTGCTCCTCGCTGCGGGCGGCTTCAACCTCGATGGGTACTTTTGCCCCGTTCCGGCATTCAACGGTAACGGTGAGGTTTTCCAGACCCGTCTGGGCCCTGCCGCTTTGGGCGGCGCAGCTTACCAGAAACAGCGCCGGCAGGGCAAGGCGGACGAGCTGTTTACGGATACGGTATAAATTCATGCCGCTAAAATTCATCGATAAAAAGTTTTCTCAGGTACACTTCATGGGATTCTTCGGTTTTTCCCTGCTCGAGAATTTCGTTGAACGTTTCCAGATCAATGTACTTTACCGTGAGCGGCCGCTCAACGGATACCCGCGTAGCGCCGTCTTCCCACACCGCTTCGCGGGGATTAAGGCTTTTCGGCTCGCCGTATTTTTTAATCAGGGCGGTAAATACCGAATAATGGTCGACAAGGCTTTCGTCAAGACTGTAGGCCATAATGTAGAGCCTGCCCCCGCGCAGCTGGAAAAAAGCCCGCCTGATAAAAGACAGACCCGCGCTCTCAATCAGGTTTTCTTCTTTGGGGGGAAGAAAGGAAACGTCGCGGTCGCCCCGAAAGGCAAAGAGGCTGTCTTCGGTTAACGATTTTTTAAGATCGTCCAGACCCATCCCCAGATTGATCCCGCGGAAGGCGCGGGGCAAAGCCGGGCTGTTTTCAGCGGCCGCGGCGTCTTCATCCGCCGTTTCAACGCCCTGATTCACCGCCTGCTGGGCGCCGGCCGCCGCCGCAAGGACAAAACACAAAACAGCCGCGCCCGCGATTTTTTTCATCATTATATTCAAATTATCGGCCTGTTTAAAAACTCCAGGAGGTATTTTCCCGGCGCGCCAGTTCGATCTTCTGCATCTTCCGGTAATATTCGGTTTGCTTGGCGATCTCGGACAGATCCATACACTGGATCCGGTCCTTTTCCCTGTCTTTGACGATCTGTATCTTTTTGTTTTCCATAAGCTTCCGGAGCACCAGCACTCCTTCGCTCTGGGGAATACCAACCATATTAACCAGTTCCTTGGCCCCGAAATCAAAAATGTATGAAGAGCCGCTGATGGGAATACGGCTCTTTTCCAGCTGGATCAGAAGGGCGTCGTACATACGCCCTACGGGATCGCTTATCAGGGTGTTGGCAAGCTGCTTGTAAATAAACCAGATTCGTTCCGCCAGCAGGGTGGTAAGACGGGCTACAATCTGCGGCTGGGTACCCACCATGCGCTCGAAGTTGGCGCGGTTGACCGCCATCAGCTGGCAGTCCTCGTAAGCCACCGCGCAGGCCGCCCGGGGTTTGGACTCCAGCAGGGCCATTTCGCCAAAAATATCGCCGGTCTTGAGCACCGCCAAAAGCACCTCGTTGTTGTCGACGATTTTGGCAATCTTGACCGAGCCGCGCTGAATAATAAAAAGTTCCTCGCCGGATTCCCCCTCGCTAAAAATCATCGAATCCTTGGGATAAATACGGTTAAACTCGTCGCTTTTAAAGTCCAGTTTTGAGTTTTTGGCGTAGGGGGCGATTTTCTGCATCCGCTCGCGGGCCTGCATGATATATTCGCCCTGGGGGCAGTATTTCAGGTACTGGCGGTAGGCGTAATAAGCCTGGTTGTACTGGCTCTGGCGGGTATAGTAATCGGCCACCTTAAAGAGGTGGCTGGGGTCTTCCTGGGCGTTGCTTTTGAGGGTAAGCCGCGTCAGAGCCTCGTCCAGATAGCGCATGCGCCTGGAAAACTGGAGAATAATTTTCATCGCCACCGGCGTATTGTTCTGGATAAGCTGACTGTACTGGTCCTTCATGACTGAAATAAGGGTTAGGTCGGTCATGGCCTGGGCCGTCTCAATGTGGATGTGGCTGGACATGGTGGAAACGACCCCGAAAAAATCGCCGGGCCCCAGGATATTGCCCCCCTCTTCCTCCACCACCTCCACATCTTTGGAAATACGTACTTTTCCCTGCCGGATGATATAGAAACGGTCGGCGTTGGCCTTTCCCTCCACCACGATATACGAGTCTTTTTTGTAGCTTACAAACGCAAGTTGTAACGGTCCCGCCATTCAATCCCCACTGATAGTATCGGCTTTTCTAGTATATGCCCTAATACGGAATTAAACAAGGTTCTGGCTGGGAGTAAAGCGGACAGGCCTCCGCGGAACAGAACTCCGCGCCGTCTTAAGCGCCGCCGTTCAAAACAATGAGGCCGTCGGGAGGAAATTTATCGCGCCGTCTGGTTTAATACCAGGTTTTCGCAAGCGGTATTTGGACCGCGGCGGAACCGCGGGGTATTAAACCAGACTTTGGAACGAATCATGAAGCGCCGGAGAGCAAACGCCGCCGAAACCTGGCTAACCGGCTTTTTTAAGATCCTTGGGAATGACGATACGGGCTATAGTTTCGGCGCTGGACCTGAGAATATCGAAGCTCTCCTCCCCCAGGCCCAGTTTTTTCATCATGAGCACCAAAATCACCAGGCCAAGACCGGCCCCTTCGGTATCGTCAAGGAGCTTCATCATGGCCTCGTCGATGTCATTGTATTGGCGGGCCTGGAGAATACGCCCCCGGATACGCTCAAGCTCGGCCGCGGTAATCATCGCGTTATTTCTGACTTCTATCGTAATCATATTATCCTTGAGGTGCAGAATCAGTTTGACATAGAGGCCCTGCTGGCGCTGCAACTCAAGGTAATAATTGATATTGGCAAGCGTCTCGTCCTTGAACGTAGCCATTCCTTCGCGGTAGTCATTTTCATCGTTAAGATCCAGCCCCTTTTCGACAAAATAGACCCGTTTGGTATTGGCTTTTTTCGCGTTGACGACCAGTTCCTGGATACAATAAATGATATTATCGCGCAGGCGCGACTGTTTGGTATGTTCAAGAAAAATCCCGACCACCTGCTCAATATACTTTTCTACTTTGCGGGGAAGCGTATAGGTAGTCATGATCAGCGGCACTTCCATGCGGATTGCCCTGGTCACCTTTGACTCATCTACAACAACTTCATCAAAATCAGTCATCACCCTTCTCACTGTTACGAATATATAGCCGAGGCGCTTTCAGATCTGCTTTATTTTACCAGATTTGGCGATGCCCCGCTGTTTTCGCACTTCAAATTGAACTGGACAACCTGATTATATGACAAACACGCCTGACTGTCAACTAAAAAAGTCCCCGATAAACAGTATTTCGCACTCAAGCTCGAAACCGGTCTCTTTTTTCACCCGCGCCCTGACTTCGCTGCAGAGCGCTTTTATTTCGCCTGCCGATGCGTTGCCGCGGTTGATAATGATATTGCCGTGCCAGGGGGCGATCTGGGCGCCGCCTATGCCGAAACCGCGCAGCCCCAGATCATCGATTATTTTGCCCGAGGGCCTGCCCGCCGCGCGGTTATTTTTAAACGCCGAACCCGCCGAAGGACAACGGTAATGGCCCTTGCTTTCACGGTCGGAACGATAGCGCTCCATTTGGCCGCGAACCGCCTCCGCTTCCTTTTTCGGCAGCCGGAAGCTCCCTTCGAGAATAAGATCGCCGCTTTTCTGAAAGGGGCTGCGCTTGTAGCCAAAATCCCCGCTCCTGAACCGGTACTCTTTCACCGCGCCGCCGCGGGAAAGGAGTTTTGCGCCGGCAAGGTAATCCGATACGGAATGTTCATAACAGCGGGCGTTCATCCACATGGCCCCTCCTATGGCGCCGGGCATGCCCGCGAAGAATTCAAAACTCAGGCCCAGATTCGCCGCCTCTTCCGCCATTTCGTCCACCGGCGTTCCCGCGCAGAAGGCAACGAGGGTCCCGCCGCCGCTTTCACCGCCAAGGCCGGCCCTGCCGCGGTAAGCTGTCGTATCCAGTACTATCCCGCGTATCCCCCTGTCGGAAACAACGAGATTGGCCCCTCCCCCCAGGATAAAAACGGGAACGCCCGCGGCCTCCGTTTCGGCCAAAAGACGCGAAGCGTATTCGGGAAAAGACGCCCCGTCAGGCCGTATCCAGCAGTCGGCCGGCCCGCCGACCCTGAAGGTAGTATGCGCCGCCATCGGTTCGTCAAAGCGCAGATCGCCGGTAAAACCGCCTCGGTTGATTTTTTCCACGAATTCCGGTAGCATGAACATAGTTCAAGTATAAACCGGAGCTTTGATGGCGTTAACCCTTTATAACACTCTCACCCGCGGCTTGCAGCCTTTCCGGTCCATCAAGGCCGGGGAGGCGGGCTTTTACGGCTGCGGGCCCACGGTGTACAACTATGCCCACATCGGCAATCTCAGGGCCTACGTTCATCACGACATTCTGGTCCGTACCCTCCGCGCCGCCGGTTACCGCGTAACCCATGTCATGAACATCACCGACGTGGGCCATCTCTCCGGAGACGATGATTCAGGCGAAGACAAAATGGTAAAAAGCGCCGCGGAACGGGGCAAAAGCGTTCTCGAAATCGCCCAATTCTATACCGACGCTTTTTTTTACGACATCGACCGCATGAACATTTGCCGTCCCACCGTGGTCTGCAAGGCCACCGATCATATTGACGACATGATCGCCCTGATCAAACGCATCGAGGCAAACGGCTTTACCTACTCCGCGGGGGGCAACGTCTACTTCGACATCAGCCGCTTTCCCTCCTACGGCGATCTGGCCTGCCTCCGCATGGACGAACTCAGGGCCGGCGCCCGAACCGGCGTGGACGAAAACAAGCGTAACGCCGGAGACTTTGTGCTTTGGTTCACCAAAAGCAAGTTCGGCAGCCAGGCCCTGGTCTGGGACAGTCCCTGGGGGCGGGGTTATCCGGGCTGGCACATCGAATGTTCGGCGATGAGCATCAAATACCTGGGGGAACAGTTCGACATACACGCCGGCGGCATCGATCACGTGCCGGTTCACCATACCAACGAAATCGCCCAGAGCGAGGGGGCCACCGGAAAACATCCCTGGGTAAACTACTGGGTCCACAACGAATTTTTGATCCTTGACAGGGGAAAGATGAGCAAGAGCGAAGGGGGCTTCCTCACCCTGCAAAGCCTTGTCGACGCGGGTTACGATCCCCTCGATTACCGTTATTTCCTTTCAAGCGGCCATTACCGCAGCCAGATGCAATTCTCCTGGGAAGCGCTGGAGGGCGCGCGCAATTCACGCCGCTCCCTGCTGGAAAAAGCGGCCCTCCTCGCCGCCGCGGCGGAAGGCGTTGCCGAAGCGCGCGCCGCGCGGGGACATTTGGACGCTTTTTACGAGGCCATGAATGAAGACCTGGCGACACCCCGCGCCCTCGCGGAACTGTGGGGCGTCCTGCGGGACACTTCCCTTTCCCCCGCCTCCGCCCTGTACGCCGTCCTCGAAATGGACAAAATTCTCGCCCTGGGCCTGGAGGCGGCGATACGAAACGCCGCCGCGCCGGAAAAGCCGGAAGACGCCGCCGAAGTGGAGGCCCTTATCGCCGAACGGGCGGCCGCAAAGCAAAATCGCGATTTCGCGCGGGCCGACGCCATACGGGAACAGCTTGGGGCCCGCGGCGTCATCCTGGAAGACGGAAAAACCGGAACCACCTGGAAACGGTCGCTGTAACAAATGGGGACGATCGTTGTTTAGTAGTGGAGAAGAGGCGTTCCGCAGCCTGTACACCGGGGTTTTTCCCATCCTGTTCAGGGTGGCCTTTCGAATAGCGGGCAGCGAGGAAGCCGCCGAGGATCTTTGCCAGGAGGCTTTTTTCCGGTATCATGAAAAGGATATGACCTTTCCCAATCCGGAAGAGGCCAAGTACTGGCTTATACGGGTGGTCAAAAATTCCGCCCTGAACTATGCCAAGCGCAAGGACAGGGAGCGCAAAGCCTATCAGCGGGCTTTCAGGGAAGATTACCGTACCGTTGAAACCGGCGAAGCCCATCTGGTTAAAAAAGAAACCAGGGAAGAAGTTGAGGAAGCCCTCAACGCGCTTCCCGAAAAGTTCCGTACGGTGCTCGTGTTAAAAGAGTACGGCGGCCTGAACTATAAAGAAATCGGACGAACCCTGGGCATTAGCGAGGGGAACGTCAAGGTCAGGGTGTTCAGAGCCCGGGAACGCCTGACCGCGCTTTTGGCGGGCAAAGGCTTGGGCGAGAAGGAAGGCAATGATAATGACGTGTCCGGATCGTGAAGTGCTTTCGCTTTATTTTGACGGAGAGCTTGATTCCCCCTGGAAGGAAAAGCTCAAAACCCATCTGGAAGAGTGCGGTAGCTGCGGCGCGAGGCTTGAAGCCTACCGCCTTGCGCGGGAGGCGCTTGCCCCCGCGGCGATTCCCGATTGCGCCGCTTCGATGGAGCGCGTGTGGAACCGCATCGCTCCTTCTTTCACGAAGGCGGCCGGACAAACGCCCAAAAAGCTCACGGCGGGCAGGCGTTTCTGGACCGGCTCGGTGCGCCTTCCCCTTCCCGTGGCCGCGGCGGCGGGCCTCTTCCTCGTTTTCGCGGTGGCGGCGCTCGTAGCGCTGCGTATTCCCCGCGCCGCGGCGCCCGAACCGCAGCTTGCCGGCATGCAGGTGCAGGATCTTGTCCCGATTCAGGACATGGCAAGCCTGCTCAGCTATCTTAATTCCACCGACGCCCCCGATATGGTGATCATCAATCTGCCCAATACTACCTTTAAGAGCGCGGACGAACCCCAGATGCTCCGCGCCGCCGATTATACGCGGGCCGTGATTGTTCCCCGGGCCGCGGCGGAAGGCGAAAAGTAAATGCGGATACTCCGCCCCGCGGCGCTCGTTTTTGCGTACGTGTTGATTACGGGCGGGATCTTTGCCCAGGAACTGAGCCTTGAAGAAATTCCCGGACTGCGGGAAAGGGCGGTGGTTCTCCAGATCAGAACCCGCATCAACGAAAACAGCCAGGAAGTGTGGAACGCCTACAACTCCAAGGTAACTATCCCCGGACGGCCGGTGGGAATCAAGCTTGTGGGCGAGAACATCGTCGTTTCCATTCAATTCACTCCCTACCAGCAGGAAAAAGAAAAAACGATGCTGGTCGTCCAGGGACAGATATGGGTGAATCTTCCCGACAAGGGAATGAGCTACAAGACGACGATGCAGTCCCTGTTCATGGAATTTGGCGAGCCCGTTTATTTTTTCCCGCTGGGTTCGACCAACAGCGCCGACAATCCCCGCATCGAATTGCAGCTTGCCCTCTACCGTTACGGCGAGGCTCCGCCCGAAGAAGCGGAAACCCCTCCCGCCAGAACAGGTGAAACCAGGGCGCCCTGATGATTACGGTTATTTCGCTGGGCGGCTCCATTGTCGCCCCCGACGGGGTCGACGTTCCCTTTCTTAAAAATTTTTGCGCCCTTACCGCCGAAGAGCTGGCAAAGGACGACAAGCGCCGTTTTATTTTTGTCGTGGGCGGAGGCGGTCCGGCGCGGGCCTGGCAGCAGGCATACCGCGAGATTGCGGAGGCGGACGCCAGAGACGAGGAAGCCGACTGGATCGGCGTGATGGCCACCCGCCTTAACGCCCGGCTCGTCAAGGCGGTAATGGGCAAATGGTGCGTCCTGCCGGTCATTACCAATCCTTCGGAAGCCGGCCCCTTTGAGGGAAGGGTCCTTGTGGCTTCCGGCTGGAAGCCGGGTTTTTCTTCCGATTATGACGCCGTACTTTTGGCGGAGCGTTTTTCTTCGGACGCTCTGATCAATCTTTCCAACATCGCCCAGGTCTACACCGGCGACCCCCGTAAAAACCCGGAAGCAAAACCCATCGACAGTATTTCCTGGGAAGATTTCCGCGCCATGGTGGGCGACGAATGGGTTCCCGGTAAAAACGTTCCCTTCGATCCCGTGGCAAGCCGTTACGCCGCCCGTCTGGGCCTTAAAGTGATCTGCGCCGCGGGACGCGATCTTGAAAACCTGCGCAAGCTGCTGGCCGGCGTTCCGTTTCTGGGAACCACCATAGGCTGAACGGAATTTCGCCGTCACGTCATTGAGTTTTTCCCTGAACTGGAGTAATATTACTCATATTAAGGAGAAAGACTCATGGAATGTTCCGCACTACAGCAGGCGCGCTATAAGTATCAACCAAAACTTCCCGTTATTTTACGGGGCGACATCAACAACATTTCGTTACGGCTTGGATCTCCGACGACTTCCGTCGCGGACGCGGAAGCGCTGGCGGACATTTTCAAACAAAACTTCGGCAAGCCCGTTGCCCAATTTGTACCCGGAAAAAATTCCAAAACCTCGCGGAAACTGACGGTAGGCGTGATCCTCTCCGGCGGCCAGGCGCCCGGGGGTCATAATGTCATCGCGGGACTTTACGACGGCCTTAAAAAAGGTAACGCGGATTCGGAGCTGCTCGGTTTTAGGGGAGGCCCGTCGGGATTGCTCGAAAACAGGGCGCTCGAGTTGAGCGGCGCGATCATCGACGAATACCGGAACACCGGCGGCTTCGACATCATCGGTTCGGGGCGCACCAAGATCGAGACCGATGAACAGTTCGCCGCGGCCCTGGCGACGGCCCGCAAGCGCGGTCTTGACGCGGTCGTGATCATAGGCGGCGACGATTCCAATACCAACGCCGCCCTTTTGGCTGAATACTTTCTCGCCCAGGGATCGTCGATTCAGGTAATAGGATGCCCAAAGACCATAGACGGGGACCTCAAGAACGAACACATCGAAGCGTCCTTCGGCTTTGACACGGCGGTTAAAACCTACAGCGAACTTATCGGCAATATCGAACGGGACGCGGCAAGCGCCCGCAAATACTGGCACTTTATCAAACTGATGGGCCGCTCGGCCAGCCACATCGCTTTGGAGTGCGCGCTCCAGACGCAGCCCAATATATGCCTTATCTCCGAAGAAGTGGAAGCAAAAAAAATGAGTTTGGCTTTGATTGTGGACGATATCTGCGCCTCAATCAGCAAACGCGCGGAAAACAAAGACAACTTCGGCGTAGTCCTGATTCCCGAAGGGTTGATAGAATTTATTCCCGAGATGAAAAAGCTCATCAACGAGCTGAACGACAGTATGGCGGAAAACGCCGGTGAGTTTTCGCTGATCACCAATTTTATCGATCAGATCTACTGGCTGGATCTGCACATTTCAAAAGAATCGGCGGATATTTTCAAGAGCCTTCCGCCCGAAATCGGCGCGCAGCTTTTGGCGGACCGCGACCCTCACGGCAATGTACAGGTTTCGCGCATCGACACGGAAAAACTTCTTGTCGGCATGGTGCAGAAACGCCTTGGCGATCTTGAAAAAGCGGGCGCCTATTCGGGCAAGTTCAGCGGTCTGGCCCATTTCTTTGGATACGAAGGCCGCTGCGCTTTTCCCAGCAACTTCGACGCCGATTACTGTTACAGCCTGGGCTTTTCCGCTTTTGTGCTGATTGCGTCGGGTCTTACCGGCTATATTTCCAGCGTGAGGAATCTTGCCGAAAGCGCGGACAAATGGATCCCGTGCGGCGTTCCCCTTACCATGATGATGAACCTCGAACGCCGCCACGGTTCTTCCAAGCCGGTGATTAAAAAAGCCCTGGTGGAACTGGACGGCGAACCCTTTAAGGCCTTTGCCGGCAAACGCGCCGAATGGTCGGTCAAAACTTCGTTCCTCTTCCCCGGCGCCATACAGTATTACGGACCGCCCGAAGTCTGCGATCAGCCGGCAAAGACGCTGAAACTGGAACACTCGGCGCGGGAAAAGCAGGCCCCGGCGCGGTGAATGACGGCGGCTATCGGACCCGCCGCGAATGTAGTTCCACGCCGCGTATCGGCAAATGAAAATTTACCTGGAGGGCAATTAACGAAATGATAAAATTAATAGAACCGGTGAACGCGGAGAAAGCGCGAAAATGCATCAAGGCGCTGATTCTCGCGGCCCTCTTCCTCAACGGAGGAGGCGTTTTTCCACAAACGGAACTTCCCCTGCGGCGCATCGCGCTTTTTTCTTCGGGCGTAGCTTATTTTGAGCACGCGGGAACGGTAAACGGCGGCGACGCGGTTTCGTTTCCGTTTGCCCTCTCCGCCGTGAACGACGCCCTCAAATCGCTCGTGATCAACGACGACGGACGGGGCGCACCGCCTTCGGTAAGCTATCCTTCGGAAGAAACCCTCGAGGCGACCCTCCGGAGTCTGGGGATCGATCTTTCCGACGCGCCCGGTACGGCGGAGATCTTCGCCGCCCAGCGGGGGGCGGAGATCGAAATCTCCGCGCCCAATCCCATTACCGGCCGCATCGTCGGCGTCGAGTACCGGCCCCAGCTTCCGGCGTACAATGAAACCGGCCGCGAGGCGTATCTTTCGCTCTATACCGGCGGGGGCTTTCGTCTTGTCGCCCTTAAGGATATTGTTACCTTCAGCTTCAAGGATCCCTCCCTCAACGCCGATCTTGCGCGGGCCCTCGATTTGATTGCCGAAAACCGGACCTCGCGCGTCCGTAACCTCACCGTACGTTTCGCGGGCGCGGCGGGCAGCCGCGCGGTTACGGTAAGCTATGTCATTCCCGCTCCGGTATGGAAGGTTTCGTACCGTCTTGACCTGGACCGGAAACAGCCGTTGATGCAGGGCTGGGCCATTGTCGATAACGACAGCGACACCGACTGGGCCGGCGTGGAGCTGTCGCTGGTCTCGGGCCGGCCGGTCTCTTTTATCCAAAACCTCTACCCGCCCTATTACCTCGCGCGGCCCACCCTGCCCCTGGCTATCGCGGGAACGGCGGAGGCGCGAACCCACGAGGCCGGTTTCGCGCAGGCCGGCGTTAGAGAGCGTTCCGCGGAAAGCGCTATGTTTGCCGCGGAAAAATATGCCGACGCCGAATACGACTACGCGCGCGCTCCGTCCCCCGTTTCCCCGGCCAATGTCGCGCCCCTCCAGACTTCGGCAAGCGGCGCGGCGGCCGGAGACCAGTTCAGCTACCGGATCAATACTCCGGTAAACCTTTCCCGCAGGCAAAGCGCCATGATTCCCCTCGTACAGGGAAACGTGCAGGGCGAAAAAACCCTGATTCTTGACGGCAGCCGCGCCGGAGTATTTAACCCCGAGCTCGGCGTGGAACTTGTCAATACGACCGGCATGAAACTGCCCGCGGGACCCGTTACCGTTTACGACGGCGGATCCTACGCGGGAGACGCCCTTATCGAATTTTTTGCCGAAGGGGACAAGCGCCTTATCAGTTACGGTGAAGACCTTGCCGTAACGGCGAGCGCCGCCGCAGCCTCAAGCCGCGTTATCGCGGCGGTTACCGTGAGCCAGGGCGTAATGACGTTTAAGCGCCGGCACATTACCGAAAAAACCTACACGATAAAAAACGCGGGAAGCGAGGCCAAACGGATCACGATTGAGCATCCGATTACCGCGAACGCGGAACTTGCCGAGCCAAAAGATTTTGCCGAAAAGACTTCCACCCGTTACCGCTATGTCCGCAGCCTTCCCGCGCGGGGGGAACTGAGCTTTACCGTAAAAGAAGAAAGCCCCCTGAGTGAAACGGTTTCCCTTTCCTCGCTGCGCCGCGACAGCCTTCTTGCCTACAGCGCCGACCGCGAAATCCCCGCCGGGGTGCGGCAGGCCCTTGCCCGCGCCGCCGCCTTGAAGCAAAAGGCGGAAGAAGAGCGCGCGGCGCTTTCGGCGCTGGAAACGGGCAAACAGCGCCTTGTTTCGGAACAGGACCGTATACGGAACAACCTCGGCGCGGTAGGGACCTCGAGCGACCTGGGCAAAGAATACCTGCGGCGCATGACCGAGCTTGACGCGCAGATTCAGAAAATTAACGGTGACATTGAAAAATCGACCGCCCAGGCGGCGGCGGCCCAAAAAGACCTCGACGCGTATCTGGCGGGTTTGAAGCTGTAGGTCTTCCACTCTTTTTTTTCGTGAGGTTCGTGGTAAAACAGACAACCAGTTTAATATAACCACGAACCTCGCGAACGGACACGAACGGGTTCATCGCGCAGGGGGGAAGAAGAAAGAGTGGGGGTCTTTCACCCTCTTTGTTCGTGGGGTCCTATGTTATTTTGTCAAGCAGAAACCGCCATTTCCACCAACTTTTTTAT
>JAITBL010000106.1 GCA_031283575.1 Treponema sp.
TCTGGCGGCACATGCCCTTTTCACAAGCCATCAAGGAAAAGCTGCGGGATCGTTCCTATACCTACCAGGATCTCTATCAACGCGATCTTAACCGCGCCATGTCCGACGGTTATTAATTCCGCCTGATAATTCCGCCGTTTCCCAGAAACGCCGCTTTGACGGCCAGATACACGGCCACGGCAATACCAAAACTCAGGGCAAAGATTATCGCCAGCGCGGCGGAGGCGTGTTCCGGCTCTATATGGTCAACAAGAACCAGCGTGTAGGGCAGCATTAAAAGCACGAACACGACGAGCGTCATCGCCATAATGAATACGGTGGCGCCGGCGAGAAACAGAATGATTTTGACGCGGACGGTCACGCTGCTTTGGGCGGCTTTTTTTGCCCGCCTGCTTTATTCGGCGGAACAAAAATCGTAAAAAGCAGAATAAAGCCGAAAACGACGACGCTGGAATCGGCCAGGTTAAAGGTAGGCCAGCGTTCAAATCCCAGAATGCCGAAGAATTTTACGCTGACAAAATCAACCACGCCGTCGGGCCGAAAGATACGGTCGATGAGGTTGCCTATACCGCCGCCCAGAATACCCGCAACGGCCCAGCGCTGCAGGCGGGTAAATTCAGTTGAACGAAAATAGTATACCACGAGGAAGGCGAGCACGCCGAGCGGTACGATGATAAAAAGAAACGGCCGCAGCATGTCGGGCAGATTACGGCCCAGGCTAAAGGCAATGGCCTTGTTCCGTACATGGTAGATCTCGAGAAGTCCGTTGCCAAAAACATCGGCAATAAAGCTGCCGCTCCGCGGCCATAATTTGACGATAAAGGCCTTCGAGATTTGATCAAGCGCAATGGCAAGAGCGGTAAGCGCAAGGGGAGGCAGGGTCTGCCTATAATCCGGTCGGGACATCAATAAACTCCGTATCAATTGTTAGCCGGGCCGCGCAGGTTTCCATGACCCGCTTAACGCCCCAGACTTCGCTGGCATAATGGCCGCAGCAAATCATGTTAAGGCGGCCTTCAAGGATAGGGTGATATACCGTGTGCGACATTTCACCGGTAACGTACAGATCAACGCCGGCGTCAATGGCCTGGAACGCTTCGCCCGTGCCGCCGCCGGAAATAACGGCGCAGGTTTCGTTCACTTTTTTTCCGAACGGATACGTCTGCGCCTTGCCGGCTCCCAGCGCCTTAAGCGCTTCGTCAATCGTCAGCGGCTTTTTGAGCCTGCCGCTGTACCCTATCGTTTTTCCGTGGTAGAGGCCGAAGGGCTCAGGCGACTCAATGCCGAGCGTTTCGGCCAGGGCGGCGTTGTTCCCCAGTACGCCGTCCTGATCCAGGGGAAGATGTACCGCGTACAGGGCAATATTGCGCTCCAGGAGAAAGCCGAGCCGCCCGCGGAGAACGCCGGCTACCGGAAGCGCTTCGCCCCAAAAAAGGCCGTGATGAACAAAAAGCATGCCGGCGCCGGCAAGCGCGCAGCGTTGAAGTGATTCGAGGGCGGCGTCAACGGCAAAGGCGATTTTGTTAATTTCGCCGCCGTCATTATCAACCTGAAGACCGTTAAGCGAACGATCAATGTCCCGAAAGCCTTCTATATCCAGCAGGGATTTAAAAAATTCATCAAGCTTTCTGCTCGTCAGCGCCGCGGCCATGCCCCAGTGTAACAGCTGCCGAAAAAAATTTCCACTACTACCGTGTAACAGCTGTGGGGATACCTACGACATTTCGCAGCCGTTGCACTCGGCGCCGCGTGAATTGTTACATGCGGGGAGGCGTTTCCCAGGAACCGCTCACTTCGGTATACAGGGCGGAATATTCCGGCGGAATTCGCGCTTCCCCTCCGGCGGGCGGCGCCGTAATGAGCGTTCCCGTCCCCAGCACGTTGGCGGCAAAATTGGTGATAAGCGCCGCGGTAAGTTCGGGGCCGCCTTCGGACGGCGCTCCCTCTTCGCCCCGGAAGAGAAAACTGTAGATGGGATAAATGCGGGGGCTGTCGGAATAGTCGAAGGGGCCCGCCCCGGGGACGGCGGCCAGAAGCGCCGGCGCGCGCGATGCCCCCAGCGCGCGGAGTACGGTCTCGTAACGGCCTGTACGCCGGTGAATGACACGGCCGGAAACGACGAGGAGCAGGGGCAGGGTGCTTTGGGGAATCCTGCCGGCATGGGTAATTTTGCGGGGAGTTATATCCAGGACAAAATCCCGCAGCCGGTTAAAAAGCTCGCCGGCGGCGCCCGAATAACGCGGAGGGGCCGGCAGGGCCTCTCCCTCCAGGGCGGAGAGGATCGGCGCTTCCAGGGCGGCCACACAGCGGACGCCGGAATTGCCCGCGGTAAAATTAACGTCGGCGGCAAGTTCCGTCACGGCCGCCCCGCCCGCGCCGTAACCGGCCAGTACCAGGGCCTCAAAATCGGTATCGTGGAACTTGTCCCGCAGCGTCCTGTTTTCGCGCAGCTCCCGCACAAGAAATTCGGCGTCGGCGCGGCGTTCCGCTTCCAGTCCGCGGCCGCCTTCGTTGGCCTTGACGTCGGTACAGCCCCGCCACAGGGCGTTTACCAGGCGGTACAGGCCGGTAAACCCAAGCCGCACCGCTTCGCCCCTGGAATTGATTGCCGGGGAATCAAAGCCCGGGCGGGAATAGCTGAGTACGGAAAAACCGCGGTCCCTCAGGGCAAGGCAAACCTGGTCCACCGCCTGAATGGAACCCGCCGCCGGCGGTATCAGAATGAGGAGGGGGTGCAGTTCCCCCGCTTCGCCCTCAGCGGGCCCTTCAGCAAAGCCGCCGGTCCGGACGCTATCGGCCCCGATTGCCAGGGAACCGGTTTCAGGCGGTACGGGGCCGTAGATCCGCACAACCAGAGTATTTTGCCGGTAATTGCGGAGCGTTATGGTTTCCACCCCCGCCGCCGACAGGCCCATGTCCAGAGGGGGGGCAAAAAAAAACGCGATCCAGACGACAAAAGCGCAGGCGGCGGCGCTCAAAAGGGTAAAGACAAGGCTGCGATCAAGATAACTGTCGGACTGAATTCGCGAAAAAAGAGCCAGAAAGTCCGTCATATTGGCAAAAGCCAAAAAAATCGCACAAACAAGAAGGGGAACGCACTCGGGCCTGAAATCATAGGCGGCAAAAGCGCCGATAATAATGGCAAAGGCCAGCAGGGGCAGGGCGGAGATGCCGTCCAGCCGCCAGAGGCCGCGGATGAGAGGCCGGATGATTGACAAAACAAGAAAGGCGGCCGCAAAAAACTCCAAAATTCTCAGTTCCATTATGCTCTATTATAAAGCAGGAGAAGACCTTGCGTTAAGATACCGGTTATGGTAGAATACCCAAGTGGGGTTCTTCCCAAAGTTTAAAAGATAAGGAAAATGGTTATGGGTGCAGCTCAAGAGCTGATTGTCGATGAAGCTAAAATTCGTAAAGCCGTACAGTCAAGTATTCCCTTGACTATTACGACCTTCACACTGCCTCACGAAATTGAGGTTTATATTGAAGAGGTGCTGGCTGTTTTTTTAAAGCTGGTAAATCAGGAACAGCTCAAAGATTATATCGTTTATTGTGTCCAGGAATTGGCGATCAACGCAAAAAAAGCCAATACCAAGCGGGTTTATTTTACCGAGCGGGGACTTAATCTTACCAATCCCGATGATTATAAACTGGGTATGACCACCTTCAAGGAAGATACCCTTGGCAATATTTCCCATTACCTTCAGCTGCAAAAAGACAAGGGCCTTTATATCAAGCTGATCCTCCAGATTAAAAAGAATGTGATCTATGTCGAGGTGCGGAACAACATCGCCATTACCAAGACCGAGTTAATCCGCATCCATGACAAGCTGGCCCATTCGCGGCAGTACAGTAATCTGGAAGATGCCCTGTCCCAGGTGCTGGATGATTCCGAAGGGGCCGGCCTGGGTCTGGTGATCATGGTTCTGATGCTTAAAAAAATGGGCCTCGATGAAGACTGTTTTGATGTGGTTGGAACCGATACCGAAACCATTGCGCGGATTATTATTCCCCTGGAAAAAACCAGGCTGGAAAATCTTACCGGTCTGGCCCGGACGATTGTGGACAATGTCAACACCCTGCCTCATTTTCCCGAAAATGTCATGCTGGTTCAAAAGCTCATCAATGATCCCAAATCCGAAATGGCCAACATTGGCCGGCAGATCTCCATGGACCCGGCGCTTACCGCGGATCTGCTGAAGATCGTCAATTCCGCCCAGTATATGCTGGCAAAAAAAGTTGACAGCATTTCCGAAGCGGTTAAACTGGTGGGGATGCGGGGGCTCAAAAACCTCCTCTTCTCATACGGTTCCCAAAAGGTGCTGGGTGACAATACCAGCGAAAAACGCTCGCTGTGGGAACATTCCTACAAAACCGCTTTCTACGCCTATAACCTTGCCAAGAATTTCAAGCGGGATCATAATCTGCTGGATGATGTGTATGTGGGGGGTATTCTTCATGACATGGGGAAGATCATTTTTGCCAATGTGCATCCCGACTTGCTGGAAAAGATTAAATCTTTCTGTTCCATCAAGGGCATGCCCTCGTCGGTTTTTGAGGATCTTTCCGCCGGCATGAACCACGCCGAAATCGGCGCGATGGTGGCGGAAAAATGGAATTTTCCCGAACATCTGATTCACGCGATTCAGTACCACCACGATCCGCTTGCCGCTTCGAAAGATGAACAGGATCTGGTGTTTATCGTGTACTTTGCCAATATGCTCTGCGAGTACGAAAACGGCAACGTGGGTTTTGAGCAGTTTGAACCCCAGGTGCTGGAGAATTTGGGCATTACCTCGAAGAAGAAGATCGACGATTTGCTGGAACAATTCTCTTCGGGGTTCAAACAGCAAAACAAGGCTAATTGAAAATCTGCGGCGATTCCGAACTGGAAACGCTTTTTACCCGTACGCTTTCACCAATTCTTTTACACCCGCAGGGCCTTCGTCCCGGGCCGGTCCTCATTATTCCGCCCGACCTGACCCGCATTCACTCACGGGCGGGAGCGCTCACAGGCGCCGTCTGCCGCCTGCTGGACGCGGAAAGGCGGCCGTTAAACGAAAGCGCCGGCCTTTCGCCGCTGTGGCGGCTGGGGGGAATTCTTCCCGCGCTGGGCACCCACCGTCCGCTTGACGCGGAAGAAATAGAACGCATGTTTCCCGGCTGCCCCCGCGAAAAATTTATTTCCCACAGGTGGCGCAGCGATACGGTGGAATTGGGCCGCCTGGAAGCGGAGTGGGTGGAAGCGGCCTTTACGAATGCCGCCGATACGGAGGCGCGGCGGAATGTTCCGCCTTCCCCCGCTTCCGTCCGTGCCGGCAGCGGCGCGTTCCGCATGGATTGGCCGGTACAGGTAAACCGCCTGCTGTCCGGCGAAAAATTTTCACTGATTATTTCCATCGGCCAGGTAGTGCCCCACGAAGTTGCCGGCATGGCGAATCACGCCAAAAATATTTTTATCGGATGCGGCGGCGCGGAAGGAATCAACAAGAGCCACTGGCTCGGCGCCCTCTACGGGCTTGAGCGGATTATGGGGCGCGCCGATAATCCGGTGCGCGGACTTTTTGACGAAGCGCTGCGCCGTTATCAGGACCGGCTTCCGCCCATACTGTGGGTGCTCACCGTTGTGGACAGCGAGGGCTCGGTCCGGGGCCTTTTTTCGGGCTTTGACCGGAAATGCTTTGAAGAGGCGGCGGCGCTGTCGGCGGAACTTAACATTACCCGCCTGGAAGAGCCGGCGCGGAAGATCGTGGCCGCCCTCGATCCGCGGGAATACCGCAGCTGCTGGCTGGGGAACAAGGCCGTGTACCGGAGCCGTCTTGCCCTTGCCCCGGGCGGCGAGCTTGTCATACTGGCCCCCGCCGTTGACCGTTTTGGCGAAGACCCGAAAATCGACGCCCTTATCCGCCGCCATGGCTACCGTGGCAGGGAAGCGGCGCGAAAAGCCGCCGCCTCCGATCCCGATCTGGCGCGTACCCTGAGCGCCGCCGCCCACCTTATCCACGGTTCCGGCGAGGGCCGTTTTACGATCCGCTACTGTACCGGCGCGAAAGGCGGCGGCTTCGATTGCGGGAACGGCCTTTCGCGCGAAGCGCTCGAAGGGGCCGGCTACCGGTGGGGCGATCTTGGCGAGGCGGCGGCCCGCTATGTTCCCGATGGCGTAAACATCCCCAACGGCTGGCACACCACGGCGGACGGCGAAAAATTTTATTTTATTGGAAACCCCGCTTTGGGCTTGTGGACCGTGCAGCCGAAAAAATGACTGAAACCCTGCCGCGGCAATGATTCCCCCGCCCTGAAAGGCGGGGTATGAACCCTTCGCGGCGAAGCGCGGGTTAAATTACATTCGCGCCCGGTTTTGTTCCGGAGTTTTTGAAGGCGCTAAAGGCCTCGGAAGCGGCGGAACGCATCGAAAGCTGGTAGTTGCCGTAGATAAGGGGCAGGCCGCCGCCGCTTCCCATCCACGCGTCGATAACGTCGCAGAAGTAGGCGGTATGGGTTTCCAGTTCACGGCCGTCTTTGACACGGCAGCGGACGTAAGAACACGCGCCGTCAAGGACGGGAAGGCCGTCCTTGACGGTGTAGGAAACATTGGCCCATTTATCGGCGGCCGCGGCGGACTGAAAGCCGAAGTTGGCCACGACAAAGGGGTGCACGGTGGCGGGAAGCACCGAGAGGGTAAACTCGGTTCCGCTTTTCTTGAGCAGTTTGTTGGTGAGGTTGTTGTTCATGCTGCCCAAAACAAGCACGGGCGGATTTCCCAGTGAAACCTGGGCCAGGGCGTCTACGATACAGCCGCCGAACACGGCCGCCGCCGCGGGTTCCGCCCCTTCGGTCTTAACTCCAACGACATGGAGCCCGTAAGAAATTTTCAGTAAAGCGTTTTGATCCATAATTATTCACTCCTTTAAAAATCCGCTGCTTTGCCGCAGACGTTAAACTGGAAGCCCTGCTTCCCATTTTACTGTTTTACTGTTTTAGCAGCTTCCGGCGTTCCGCCTCGCCCGCGATGTGCATTTCTTCAAGAATGTCCATCACCGCATCCACCACCGCCTGTTTCTTGTCTTCAACGGAGGACTCTTCGGCTTTTGAACGCACTTTGTCGCGAAAGGCCCTGCATTCGATCAGGGGGCCGGCGCTAAGCCGCACCAGATCCTGGCTGATCGAATCTTCCAGCATATCGCCCTGGCGTACATGGAGCACTTCGCCGTTAATCGCCACGGGAACCATGTATTCAAAAAGCCGGATGTAGGAATCAATTTCACGCACTCCGCGTTTACTTTCCGGATCCCAGGGCCGGTAGCGCGTACCCGAAGGGAACACCAGAACAAGGCCGCCCGACTGCTTGACGCGGATCAGGGTCCGGGTAGCGGCGCGGTTAATCGAAACGCTCCGCGCGATTTCATCCTTGTCCTTTTCCGCGTCAAGACCCTGCAGGGAACGGCTGGGGTGAATCACGATACAGGTATAGGCGCTGGCAAAGGCGGCTACCACGGGGTTATCTTCGGTAAGCTTCATTCCGGCAATAGCCACCAGTGCGTCGGCAATGGCTGCGCCGTCTTTTTCCTGTCGAAGGAGGTAGTCGAAAAGGGTCAAATCCATATTGCTGTAATGTTCGAGCAGAAGAAGACACGCGTGACCTTCTTTGAGTTTGGCGTAGAGGCTGCGGATGTGCTCCATGCCGCAGATCCCCGAACCGGGCAAAACCAGCGCTTCGGCTATTTTATCAAGAAGGGGGCG
>JAITBL010000132.1 GCA_031283575.1 Treponema sp.
TTTGGTGTTACAGGATACTACTATACATTTGTATAAGAGAGAGAGAGAGAGAGAGAGAGAGAGAGAGAGAGAGAGAGCAAGAACCGTGCCAAGTTAAGCGGTTTTACGAAAAAATTTGCCGTTTTAAGCGAAATTTTCATACCGGAACACCATAACACGGATTCTTCAATTACGTCAAGACTTCCGGTAAATCCTTATATAATCGGCAAACGAAACATAGGCCAGTAACACCGAAACGGCAAAAAGACCCGTACAGGCGGAACCCAGCGCGCCGGGGTTCGCGGGATCAACGATTCCCAGGCGGCGGAAACTGGTTATGAGCAGGGCGAAAGCGGCGGCGGCGATATAGGCCACCGTCTTGATCTTGCCCCCCATGCGGGCGCCCAGCGTCACTCCCTTGTGGAGCATGAGGTTTCGCACAAAAAGTATGCCGAATTCGCGGTAAAGCACGGCCAGATAGAGAAAAGCCGGCAAAATTCCCTCTGTCACAAAGCAAAGGAAAAAACTCAACTGCGTCAGGGTGTCGGCAAAAGGGTCAAAAAGCCGGCCGAAGTCGCTGGTTTCGCCCAGCCTGCGGGCGGCCATACCGTCAAACATGTCGGTAAGCTCGGAAACGATAAAAACAATCCAGAGAACAGCCACCCACAGGCCCTGGCGGGAAGGCGCGATCCCCAGGCCCGTCCGCGATAATTGGTAGATTACAAAAAAAACCGGCGCCAGAATAATACGAAGCAGCGTGAGCAGGTTTGCCGTTTTCACGCCTCAGTATGCGATTTGACAGGCGTTCCTGTCAAGAGTATGCTTGTCTTATGAGCTTGAAAAAGTCCATTATTACAACGCTTTCCGTGCTCTTTTTTCTCCAGACCGCGGTTTTTCTTGTTATTACCGCGCTTTGGGCGCTTCCGCCCTTTCATTTTTACGGCTTTCTGGCGGGGCAGACGCTTTTCTTCATCATCATTCTTTGCTTTCTGCTTAAAAACCAAAAGTTCTTCTATAGAATAAAAACAGGGGAACGGGAGAATTCCGTCAATGCCGCCAACAAGCTCACCCTTTTCCGCATCACCATGCTCCCCTTCCTCATTTTTCTGACCCTTGCGTCATACCACCACGGGGCGGGCCCCGTTCTGAGCGCCGCGGCGGCCCTTGCCTTTATCAGTGACTTTTTCGACGGCCGTATTTCACGGAAAGGCGGCCTTGAATCCTACATGGGGAAAATTCTGGATTCGGCCAGCGACTATATGCTGCTGGGAACGACCGCGGCGGTTTTCTGCTATTTCAGGCTTCTTCCCCTGTGGCTCTTCCTGCTCATTTCGGGCCGGCTCCTCTTTAACGGCCTCATCATGCTGGTTCTTTTTCTCGTCCTTAAAAAACTGCATCCCCAGACAACGCCCTTTGGCAAAGTCGCCATCGCGGCGATCATGATCCTCCTCGTAATGGAAGCGGCAAAACCACTGGGACTGCCTTTCTGGATCCGCTATGTTGAATTCGCCGCGGGGTCGCTGATTGCCGTCTCCATGATCGACAAGATACTCTATTTTTTCAGAACCCTGCGCGAAAACATGCGGACGGGCGGCGTCTCAGAGATATACGCCGGTAAATCCCCTGCGCTGAAAAAAGCCGTTGAGCCAGTTAAAGCTGCCCGAAAGTATGAGGAAGCCCAAGGCGACGAGCAGGGCGCCGCTTACTTTTTTGATAAGGCCAAAGGCCTTTGAAAAAGACGAAAGCTTTGCCAAAAAAAATTGCAGGAACACCGAGGCCAGCATAAACGGAAGGCCCAGCCCCAAAGAATAAACGGCAAGATAGGCGGCGGCTTTTGCCAGTCTGCCGTCCCGCGACGCCAGAATCAGCACGCCGGTTAACACGGGGCCGATGCAGGGAGTCCAGCCCGCCCCAAAGGCCATGCCCGCCAAAAAACAGCCCCCAAAACTCCGTCCGGCCCCGCTCACCTGGAAACGTTTTTCATAATTGAGAAAGCCAAAAATATTGAAGAGTATTTGGAGCCCCATAAAGATGACGATGATCCCCGCGGCAATCTGAATAAAGCGCCCGCCAAAAAACATAATCCTGCTTACGGCGATACTCATCGCGATGAACACGGCGCTAAAACCCAGCACGAAGAACGCCGTTCCCCGGATCAGGCGGTTCCGGCCCGGCGCGCCCTTAACGCCGATACCGCCGAGAATGCCCAGGTAGGACGGAATCAGGGGAAGCACACAGGGCGAAAGAAACGAGAGCAGTCCCGCCGCAAAAACCATCACGACCGAAAGGGATTCCGTCACGGGCGCGCTTCGTCGGAGATATGAATGGGCGGATCAAAAACCAGACTGTCGCCGTCAAAAACAACAGAAAGGTTCATTCCGGGAAGCAGCGCGCCGGCCGGCAAGTCAAGGGAAAAAATCCGCGATGAAAAACCCGGCCTGCTCCGTGACAGCGGGCGTATCATCCACGGCGAAACGGAAAACAACACTTCGCCGCCGCGGCTTACCCTCGTGATAAGTCCCCGCTTCTCGCCCCCTACCAGCGGAAAAAGCCGGTGGGCGCTGAAGGCCGCGGCTTCGAACACGAGGGGGCTTTCTTCGTAGTCAAGGCTCCAGCTTTCGGCCGCATCGGCGGTATCGGGTTTCCGGTTCTGCCTTACAAGGCGCACGCCGTCTCCAAAGGACCGCAGCGCAAAGCTTTCCACATAAGGCGGGCCTTCGGCCGTTTGGAATTCGGGATAGCGCGCAAAGGCAAGCGCGATCCAGATCGTGATGATTCCGGCGGCAAAAACAAGCGCCGCGCCCGCGCTTCGGGGGAAATAAATTCCCGCCGCGCCCGCAAAGAAAAAAACGGCACAGACAAGGTAAATTGATTTGACGGTAAAAACGGCGCCCCCGGAAAAAACAACCGCCGGTGAAAGAAAGGCCGCCGCACAGGCGATAAAACAATAGATCGCCGCCAGCCACGCGGCGCGGCGGCGCAGGGTATTGCCGGATCTTTGCCTGCACAGTACCGCGCCGGCCGAGATCCCAAAAAAAAGAAAGCTAAGATAAAAGAGATCGCGGTACAGGGCGAAGTTATCAGATTCCATACAGTTCAGTATACTTTTTTTCTATATAATTAACAAAGGGTTTTTCCGAAAGCGTTTCGCCGCAGACTTTGGCAAGCAGGCCGGCGGGATCGAGCCGCCTGCCCCAGCGGTGAATATTTTCCCGCAGCCACGCGTGCAGATCCCGATACCTGCGTCCGGCCAGATCGCCGTCAAGGCGGGGAAGATCGGCGCGGCAGCGCTGCCAAAAATGCAGGGCGTAGAGATTCCCGAGGGCATAACTGGGAAAATAACCGAATGATCCCATGGACCAGTGCACATCCTGCAGCGCCCCGCGCGCGTCGTCGGGCGGTTCAATGCCCAGATAATCCGACATGGCCCTGTTCCAGGCATCGGGCAGTTGATCGACGCTGAGGGTTTTATCGAAGAGGCGCTGTTCCAAATCAAAGCGTAAAATCACATGGAGCGAATAGGAGAGCTCGTCCGCTTCGGTCCTAATCAGGCCTGGACAGGCCGTGTTAAGGCCGCGGTAAAAAGCGTCGGCCGTTACGCCGTCAAGCTGCGCCGGGAAACAGGCCTTTAAGCGCGGAAACCAGCCTTCCCAAAAGGCGCGGCCGCGGCCGATAACATTTTCCCAGAGCCGCGACTGGCTTTCGTGGATTCCCATGCTGGTCCCTTCTCCCAGGCAGGAGGCGCCGAGTGACGGCTCGACATTCAGCTCGTAGAAGGCGTGGCCTGTTTCGTGAATCACCGAAAAAATACCCGACAGGGGATCGGTTTCGGCATAGCGGGTTGTAATCCGCACGTCGCTGGGCCCCAGCGTGGTGGTGAACGGATGGGCGCTCGTATCAAGGCGGCCGCGGCCAAAATCAAAACCCAGCCCTTCCATCAGTTCGCGGTTAAATTCCCGCTGTTTTTCGATGCCGTAACGCGCGTAAAGAAAAGCCGTTTCGGGTTTCGGCGCGGAGGCGATTTTTTGAAGAAGGGCGGCAAGTTTTTTTCGCAGCGGCGTAAACAGGCGCGCGATATCGGCGGCGAAAAAACCCGGCTCGTAGCTGTCAAGCAGGCCGTCGTAGACGCGGCCCGCAAAACCCCAGTATTCCGATTTCGCGCGGGCATTGTCGAGCATTTTTTGAAGATGCGGCGCAAAGGCGGCAAAGTCGTTGTTTTTACGGGCGGCGGCCCAGGCCGCCTGGGACAGGGCTTCGTCACGGGCGCACGCGCGGACAAAATCCGCCGGCAGTTTTACGGCGCGTTTATAATCACGGCCCAGCGCCCGAAGAAAATCCCGCCGAACGGCGAAAGACCATTCGTTATCGCCAGGGCCGCAGGCGGACTGTTCAATATCCGTTTCCCGATCCGTTTCCAGAGCGGCAAGCAGATCGCCGGTTTCGTTTTGTACCAGCATATCGTGGGAAAGGCCCTCAAGCAGGGCGATTTGTTCGGCGCGGTACCCGACTCCCTTTTCGCCCAGATACGTTTCCGCGTCCCACTGCAGCGCCGCCGCGGAACGCGCAAGCAGTATCCGCTCGCTGTCGATTGCGCGAAGCCGTTCGAGTAAACGCGCCGCTTCTTCTTTATTTTTCATATCCGCGTTACGGCGCCAAACCGTATTCCTGTACCACCTGGATTTCGGAACGCACCGAGCTTACGGCAGGCGCTTCTTTCGCGCCCGAGACGGCAAGCTCCACGAGGGACTGGGAATTGGCTACGCCGAAAAGGGTAACCGCGCCGGCGTCGACCGAAGCTTCCAAAAAGTGTACGGGTATGTTTTTTTCGAACAGAATATGCTGAATGATCTGCTGGCCCAGGATCAGATCCTTGAGCGCGAGCACGTTGGCCGCTTCATCTTCCTGAGTGACAAGGAGCGCCAACAGGTTTTTGACAATACCCGCGCAGAGTTCAGGATGAAGAAAACCGGTATTAAGGGTAAGGTGATAGTTTTCGGGACTGCGCCAGGGGGTATCAAAAAAATAGCGGTGAAAACCCTCGCGATCCCTGTCGCTCTGATCGAGTATCTGTTTGGCGCGCCGGTCATCGCAGTGAAAGTAACTCTTGACCCGCTCAAGGCGCACTTCGGCCGGCGCCGACAAAAACACCGACACCACGCCGGGGATGCCGCGCAGGATAGCGGCGCAGCCCCTTCCGATAAAGATACAGTTCCCCTGCCCCGCCTCGGTATAGATCGCCGTTTTAAGGTAGTGAAGGTAATCATCCCTGTCCTGGGAAAGCGACGCGAGAAAGGACGGTTTTTTTTCATCATATTTGCCGATCTTGCGCTCCGTTACTCCAAGCGCCTTCATCCTTTCTTCGAGGGTTCGTTTATCTACCAGGCGATAGCCCAGCTGTTCCGCCAGTTCATGGGCGGTTTCGTCGCCCAGAGCGGCAAGTTCCCGCGCGAAAGTTATAATCGCCATAGTTACCTCCTGCGAACGCGTTGACCTTACGCACTTTTTACTATAAAACCTTTAGGGTATGGAAGCAAGCAATTTAGTGTGGAAAGAAACGGAGCGAAAAGAAGTTTACCGCTCGCGGGTTTTTTCCGTTCATGATACCCAAAGCCGCTCCCCCGAAGGCGACGTGCGCGGCTTTACGATTATCGACGCCGCCGATTGGGTAATTGTGGTTCCGCTGATCACAAGCGGCGGGAAAGACGCCTTTGTTATGGTGAACCAGTGGCGGCATGGAACGGGCGAACTCAGCATGGAATTCCCCGGCGGCGTCCTTGAGGCGGGAGAAGACCCCGAAGCGGGCGCCCTGCGGGAACTGTCGGAAGAAACAGCCATGCGGGCAGGGAGCATCGTTCACCTGGGAACCATGGCCCCCAATCCGGCGATCATGAGTAATTACACGCATTTTTTCTTCGCGGAAAATCTGACGCCGCTTGCCGCGCAAAAACTGGACGACGATGAATACGTGGAACCCGTCATAGTGCCCACGGCGGAAGTAACGCGCGGCATGGGGAAGCCCCCCTACATCCACGCCCTCACCGCGGCCGCCCTGGCATTGTATCTGGCAAACAAGCGCAACCGCTAATTTCCAGACATTCATAGAATGTCTGGAAATTAGAGCCTGTTCCAAAACTAATTGACTGTGCGCTAACGCGCACGGTTTTGAAACAGGCTCTTGCAGTTTCTCAGGCTTTCAGCCTTGCAAAACTGCTAATTTTAAGGTTGCTGTCCCAAAA
>JAITBL010000249.1 GCA_031283575.1 Treponema sp.
TTTCGTCAAACATAAGGAGTATGTCCCGCTCCGCGCAGAGTTTGGCGGCGGCGGCGATGTACTCTTCTGTCTGGGGAACAATGCCGCTTTCGCCCTGAATCGCCTCGACCAAAAAACCGGCGACGGTTTTTTGGTCGAGGGCTTTTTCAAGTCCGGCAATATCGCCGCCGGAAACAAAACGGAAGCCCTCGGTAAAGGGGCCGAAATCCTTGTGGAATTTTTCCTGGCCGGTGGCGGAAAGAGTCGTAATCGTACGGCCGTGGAAACTTCCCCTCAGGGTAACAATGGTGTGCCGGCCCCCGCCGTATTTTTTGAACGAATACTTTCGGGCGATTTTACAGGCGCCTTCGTTCGCTTCGGCCCCCGAATTCCCCAGGAACACTTTTTGCATTCCCGCGCCGGAACAGGCCTTGACAAGGCGTTCGGCAAAAAGCAGCGCCGTGTCGCTCTGGTAATAGTTGCACACATGGATGAGTTTTTCCGCCTGATCGCCGACGGCCTTAAGCAGGGCGGGATGACGGTGTCCCAGCAGGTTCACCGCTATTCCCGCGGTAAAGTCAAGGTATTCCTTTCCTTTTGTATCGTAGAGCCTGGCGCCTTCGCCCCGTGAAAAGACCACCGGCAGCCGGTGATAGGTGTTCATAAAAAAGCCGGACATATTTTCTCCTACGCTGTAATCATCGTACCGATTCCCTCATCGGTAAAAAGTTCAATAAGCAGTGCGTGGCGAAGGCGGCCGTCGATGATGTGGGCCTTTTTGACGCCGGCCTTGATCGCCAGGGAACAGCAGTCCGTTTTGGGTATCATTCCCCGGCTGATAACGCCCTCCGCTTTAAGCTTCTCCAGTTCGTCCAGCGTTGCGGCTTTAACAAGGGAATCCTCATCGCGCACGTCTTTTAAAACGCCCCTGACATCGGTCATCAAGATAAGTTTTTCCGCGTGAAGGGCCGCGGCAATTTGGGCGGCGGCGGTATCGGCGTTGACGTTAAATACTTTTCCGGCGTCCGCCCCGACGCCGATGGCGACCGAAGAAATTACCGGCATGGCGCCCGCGTCAAGCAGGTTCTCCAGCGACGCGGTATTGATCGAAACAATTTCGCCTACAAGGCCGATGTCTTCGCCCTGGGGTTTATACTGCCGCGCTCCGAGCATGGCGCCGTCAATGCCGCAGAGTCCCAGAGCGCGGCCGCCCGCCTGTTCGACAAGGGCGATAATATCCTTGTTCACTTTTCCGCAGAGCACCATTTGAACCACTTCCATGGTTTCTTCGTCGGTATAACGAAGGCCGTTGACAAAGCGGCTTTCCTTGCCCAAAGCGTTGAGCATGTTTTCGATTTCGGGTCCGCCGCCGTGAACCAGAACCGTGCGTATGCCCACGCAGGACATAAGAATCAGATCTTCGATGACCGCCGCCTTGAGTTCCGCGTTGATCATGGCGTTGCCGCCGTATTTCACCACCATCGTTTTATTGCGGTAAAGCTGAATGTACGGAAGCGCGTGAATTAAAATCGCCGCCCTGACGGCGTTGTTGATATCGGTCATGAACGGTAGTCTCCATTTATTTTAACGTAGTCGTAGCTGAGATCGCAGCCCCAGGCGGAAGCTTCGCCCGCTTCCGTTCCGACTGAAATTTCTATCACGATTTCTTCTTCAAGCAAAATTTCCTTTGCCTTTTCCTCCGAAAATTCAACAGGCCCGCCTTTTTTACAGACGGTGACGCTGCCCGCGCGGCTCGCGAAAGCGATTGCGGTTTTTTCCGGGCTGAAGGGAACGCCGGCGTATCCCAGGGCGCAGAGTACGCGGCCCCAGTTCGCGTCGGCGCCGAAGCAGGCGGCCTTGACCAGACTGGAGGCGGTCACCGCGCGGGCGAGCACGGCGGCCGCCTCTTCGCTTTGCGCGCCGCGGACGTTGACGGTAAGGAGTTTTGTCGCCCCTTCGCCGTCGCGGGCCATAAGGCGCGTCAGCTTTTCGCAGATTGTTTCCAGCGCCGAGGCAAACGCCGTATAATCGGGGCCCTCGTTTTCGATAGGGGCGTTTCCCGCTTCGCCGTTTGCCATGATCAGCGCCATGTCGTTGGTGGAAGTGTCGCCGTCGACGCTAAGCCGGTTAAAGGTGCGCTTGACCGCGCGGCGCAGGGCGCGGTCCAAAAGTTCCGCCCGTATGGCGGCGTCGCTGGTAATGATCGCGATCATCGTCGCCATGTTCGGGTGAATCATGCCGGAACCTTTAACGATGGCGCCTATCCGGACCGTTCCGCCGCCGGGAAGTTCAATCTCCAGCGCCGCGTGTTTCTTTTTGGTGTCGGTGGTCATGATCGCCTCAAGGGCGTCGTCGCTGCCTTCACGTAAAGCGGTCAACGCCTTTCTTAAAGAAGGCGCCGCGTTTTCGATCAGGTCTATAGGCAGGGGAACGCCTATGACGCCGGTGGACGCTACGGCGATTTCCGCCGCGGCGGTCCCCAGCGCCGCCGCCGCGGCTTCCGCCATACGGCGCGCCGCGGCGGCGCCCGCGTCTCCGGTACAGGCGTTGGCGTTCCCCGAATTGACGACAAGCGCCCGCACGCCGCCGCGCGCGATATGTTCGGCCGTTATCCGGACGCTCGCCGCCTTTACCAGATTGGCGGTGAACACGGCGGCGGAAACGCAGGGTGTGTCCGAGGCGATGAGGGCAAGATCCTTTTTTGCGGAACTTGCCTTGATGCCGCAGCGTATCCCCGCGGCCCTGAAACCTTTGGGAGCGCAGACGCCGTTTTCCAGTTCCTTCATTCGCGGCGGGGTTTGACAGCCGGGGTTCGTTTCTATCACTTTTCGTATGTCCTTTTTGTCTTTTGCATGCGGCCCTTACAAATTGCCCGCCGGAGAAAACGGCGGCTTAAAAGAGCGCCGGCAGGGCTTCGAGTCCCCGCCGCTCGTCAAAGCCGCAGATAAGGTTCATGTTTTGAATCGCCTGGCCGGCCGCTCCCTTAACCATGTTGTCGATGGCGGAAACGATGATCAGCGTCGCGCCGCTTTGGTCCAGATGTATCGAGAGGTCGCAGTAATTGGAATGTCGTACGCGGTTGGTGGCGGCGGCAAGCGGCGCGGGCAGCACGCGCACAAAAGGTTCGTCGTGATAAAACGCGGCGCAGGCGTCGCGTATACGCGCCGTTTTTTCGGCCAGTTCAGCTGCGGCGGGGCGGCATTCGGCCGGCCGGCCGCAGCCGTCGAGTGGAAAATATACCGTCGCCAGAATGCCGCGGTTAAACGGCCCCAGGTGCGGGGTAAAAACAAGTTGTATCCCCCCGCGCGGCCGTGTGTCGGGGCCGGACATGTTGTTCAGGTTACGGAATATTTCCGGCGTATGCCGGTGGCTCCCTACTTTGTAGGGAGAGGCCGAGTCGGCACATTCGGGAAAGTGGTAGGCGCGGCCGGTTTCGCGGCCGGCGCCGGTTACGCCGGAAATCGCGTCGGCGATAATGTAGCCGGAAGGGACGACGCCCGCGGCGCCGGCCATTACGGGAAAGGCCGCCAGGGATACGGCGGTGGGATAGCAGCCCGGGTTTCCGATGATCAGCGGGCCCTGCCCGGCAAGGGTTTTGATCTTTTCGCGGTTCAGTTCGCAGAGGCCGTAGACCGAACGCTTTCGCAGTTCGCCGTAGTCGTAGGATTTGCCGTACCACGCGCGGTAGGCCTCTTCATCTTCATCAAAACGGAAATCCGCGGAAAGGTCGATGTACGAAACGCCGCGGTCAAGGCACGCTTTCGCGTAGGCTTCGCCTTTTCCCGAAGGCAGCGCGCCGAAAACAATGTCGGAACGGGCGATAAGATCCGCCGGTTCAAGCAGTGTTCCCAATCGGGCGTGAACAAATTGGGGAAAAACGCTTTCTATTGATTCGCCGTGGTGACTGACCGACGCGGACAGAATATCCGTAACTTCGGGATGCCCCGATAAGAGCCGGACCAGTTCCGCTCCGGCGTATCCGGTGGCGCCTATAACTCCCGCAAGCATGCCTTAGGGTGCACGAAAAAGCCCGTCTTGTCAATGACGGCGCTTTCCGTTATACTGCGTGTATGAAAGTTTTTTCGCCCATGATTCCGGCTTTCCTTGCCGCGGGATGGCTTGTTGTTTCCTGCGCCTCGGGGCCTGTTGACATTCCCGAAGATATGCCTCCCAACAAGATCATTCAGCGCGCGCAGGAAGCGTCGGACAACAATAAATACAAAATCGCCATTCAGTATTACGAGGCCCTGCTGGAGCGCTATGGCGCGGCGCCGGAGTATCTGATCACCGCCGAATACGAGATTGCCTTTATTCATTACAAAGATAAAAAATACGCCCTGGCGCGGGAAGAATTCGAGCTGATCCTTGGACGCTACAAGGAAGACGCGAAAAGTTATCCGCCCAAATTCAGCATACTGGCCACAAAGGTCCTGGAACGAATCGGCAGCCTTGGCTATTGAATCGAAGGTTCAAAAGGGACCGGGTCCCACGCCGTGTTGCGTCATCGCGCATGCCGCGCTCACCGGTCTTTCCTCGCATGGACGATGATCTTTATGGTCCCCAGGGATATTTCACTGCCGTCCGCCTGTTCCATGTATTGACCGGTAACTTTATTGTCCACCATCACCCGCGCATTTTCGATTTTGACAATCGCCGCCACCGGAGGGAATTTGTCCCGGCGAAGATATATATCGGCTTCGGGGGATGAACCCAGAACAAGCGGTTTGGCCCCCAGGGATACATTGGTCGTTTCATTTCTGGCCCACCGGTGTATATTTTGCCGGTTTTGCCATTCCCTTAGTATGTTTTCCATAGGAGAACATATCATAAATGAAGATACACTTCAAGGGACAGTAATATCACGATTTGTTTGCCAATAGAATACATTTGATGGATTTAAGCAGGGTATTTGTTCACAATATGAAAAAATACCGCAGGCAGGCGGGGCTTTCCCAGGAAAAACTCGCGGGATTGTGCGGGGCCTCCCATTCGTTTATCAGGCAGATTGAATGTGGAAGCAAAAACCCGTCGTTTGGCTTTATAGGAAAGCTTGCCGAGGCCTTACAGGTTCCCGCTTCTTTTTTGTTTTTTGATGAAGATGATGAGAAAACACGGACAGGGCAAAAAGAGAAAATAAAAACCGAGCTCATTGAAAAAATTGCCAGTGCGGTACGTTCGTCATTTTCCCGCCTGTAAAAGTACCGCAACGCTTAAGATACCGCGGGGCTTGCCCTGCGGCGGGCTATTCCTCGGTTTCGGTAACCTTGAACCCTTCGCGCGATTTAATCACGTCTTCGGCGATACGGCCGGAGATCGGGGCGTAATGGGCAAAGCCGACGCTGAACGAACCGGTGCCGCTGGTTATCGAGCGCAGGTCGATGGAGTAGCGCAGCAGTTCCGCGTGGGGAACTTCGGCGCGGATTTCGGCAATGCCGCCGACGGCGTCCTGGCCGTGAATTTTTCCCCGCTTGCCGGAAAGATCGCTCATCACGTCGCCCAGGTATTTTTCTTCGACAAATACCGTCAGGTTCATGATAGGCTCAAGCAGCGTCGGAGTGGCCTGCTTCATCGCGTCGCGAAAGGCGTTGCGCGCGGCAAGCTTGAACGAAAGTTCCGACGAATCCACCGGATGATATTTGCCGTCGGTAATCTTCACCTCGACGTCGACGACGGGATAGTGGGCCATGGTTCCGTGGGCCATGCCCTCGACAACGCCCTTTTCAACGCCGGGGATGTAGTTTTTGGGAATCGCGCCGCCGAAGATCGCGTTGACAAACTGGTAATTTTCGCCCCGGGGCAGCGGCGCGATTTCCATCACCACCTTGCCGTACTGGCCGTGTCCGCCGGTCTGCTTTTTGTGGGTGTATTCGGCGCCGGCCTTTTTCTGGATTGTTTCGCGGTAGGCGATGCGGGGAATGCGGGTTTCCAGTTCGATTTTCTGGCCTGTCCTGATTTTGTCAAGAATGATGTTGATCTGCAGTTCGCCCATGCCCGAAATCACCGTTTCCCTGGTTTCCGCGTTAAAGTTGTAACGGAACGTTTTGTCTTCTTCGGCGGCGCGTACCAGCGACTCGCCGAGTTTGTCTTCGTCTTTTTTCGCCAGCGCGTTGACGGCGACGGAGTGTACCGGTTCGGGAAGGCGCAGCGGCATGAAGGTAAAGGAAGCGTCGCCGCCGGTGATCGTGTCGTTGGTCCTGAGGGTCGCCGACTTGGTGATGATTCCCACGTCGCCCGCGTTAAGTTCTCTTACTTCCTCAAGTTTTTTCCCCTGGCAGATGTAGATCTTTCCGATGCGCTCTTTTTTGTTTTCCGAAACATTGGTTGCTTCCGAATCGGCGCCGAGCTTTCCGTTTATGATCTTGATCCACGAAAGCTTGCCGCTGAACTGATCGTAAGCGGTTTTGATTACCAGCGCCGCCAGAGGCTTTGCCGGATCGATGGGTACCTTCGACAGCTCCCCGTCCGGCCCCGTGATCGTGTCTTTTGCCGTAAGGGGGCTCGGCCCCGCGTCGGCAATAAAATCGATCAGGGGAACGACGCCCGAATTTTTTACGGCGCTTCCGGCAAAGGAGGGAACAAACTTGTGCTCCGCCAGCGCTTCGATAAGGCCGGTGTGCATTTCTTCCGGCGAAAGGGATCCCTGGTCGATGTATTTTTCCATCAGGGTGTCGTCGCCCTCCGCGGCTGCCTCAATCAGTTTTTCGCGGGCCGCTTCGTAGGCGGCCTTGCAGTCGTCGGGAATAGGGGAAGCGGCCTCGACCCCGTCGCCCGCGCTGTAGGCCTTGCCGTTAAGCACGTCGATGACGCCGCGGTAGGCGGCGCCCTTCCCCATGGGAATCGTCACCGGCACCGGTTCGCACTTAAACTTTTCTTTTATATCGGCAAGGCTGTGATCGTAATCGGCCTTTTCGTCGTCGAGTTTGTTGATAAAAAAGCCGCGGGGTTTTTCGCGGCCTTCGAGGTTTCGCCACAGTTTAATCGTCTCGATCTGGACCCCCGACCTTCCGTCAATGACAAGAAGGCCGAATTCGCTGGCGCGGAAACTTAAAATTACGTCGCCGGTAAAGTCGCTGGAACCGGGGGTGTCAAAAAAATTGAGTTTTTTATCCTTTATGTCCACATGGCCCAAAGCCGTGTGAATCGAAATTTTCCGGTCGATTTCCTCGCCGGTATAATCGCTCACCGTTTTTCCCGATTCGACCGTTTCGGGTTTGGCGATAACACTGCCGGCAAAGAGAAGCCGTTCAAAAAGCGTGGTCTTGCCCGAGCCGCCGTGGCCGGCAATGGAGACATTTTTGATGTTGTCCGTCGTGTAACTCATGTTATCTTCTCCTGTACAACCATAATGAAGGCCTATGGCAGGAATGTCAAGAAAAAAGTATGATGATAACAGGGCTGGAGGTTTTTCTGGACGATAGACAACACATGATCCGCGAACTTGACGCCAAAAGGCGCGAAAATCTGCGGCTGCGGGACCTGACGCTTGAGGATTTGGGTAAATCCCTCGTCGAAAGGCTTGCCGAATCGGACTTTCCCGGCGGGGAAGGGGCGATCTGCCGCCGCTATATCCGGGAAATTGCCGATTCCGAAGACTCAGTCAGGACCATCCAGGGCGCTTTGCGGCGAATCCGCGAGCTTGACGAGGAAATTTCCGTTAAAAAGCAGGAAAAAGCCGACCGCGAGGATGAAGCGGACCTGCTCTACCTGCGCCTCGGCTGCCGCCTGCTCGCGGCGGACGGGCCCGGTGAGCCGCTGCTCGCTTCGGCGCTGCGGGAGCTGTCCCTGTACCGCGAGCACGGAAAAAATCTTGCCGCGCGGCTCGACGAGCTTGCCGGGGCGGGGAACGGCTTTTTTGTCCGCCTGGGGGCCTTTTTTCAGTCCCTGGTGATCCGCTGTTCCCTTAAACGAAACGAAAAACTTGTGGACCGCGTTTACCTTAACGCGGGGCGTATCTACGGTGAAGCGCTGGATGCGTCCGAACGGCCCGCTTCGGCCGCTTCCTGTAACGAAGAGACGGCCCTGCTGATAAGGGACACGGTTTCGGCGCGGCAGTATCTGGCGGAACTGGACGGCGCCGTCCGTGTCCTTGAACGCGAGAAAGAAAAAATCGGCGCGTCCTTCGGCTTTCACGAAAAGCCCGCGCGCCGTATCAGGCGGCTGGAAGAACAGGCCGGAGCGCGGCGCGAGGAACTTCGCGGCCTCTACCGCAGGATAGGCGAGGGGGCGGATATGTTTTCGGGTCTGGAGGCGCGGGAAGAGGACGCCCTTGGGCGGGCGCGGGATTTTGGCCGCGCCGCCTGCGAACACGAAAAGGAAATCGTCCGTATCGAAGCGGACATTGAGGCGGACAGGGAAACGGCGCGTATCGTCCGCCTTGAAAAAACGCTGGCCGCCCACCGCGGCCGCGTCGCGTCGGGCGAAAAAAATATCGCCGAACTTAACCGCAAAATTGCCGAAGGCCGGCGGCGCATCAGGGATCTGCGGCGGGAACCGGACGAAGCCGGACAAAACGAAACCGGGCAAAACGAAACCGGACAAAGCGAAGAAGGATAGGAGCGCAATCAATGAAGGAAACAAAAAAAACGGCGAAGACGAATAAAAAAAACGCCAAAAAGGGGCCCGATTACGACGAGTCGAAGATCAAGACCCTTTCGTCGCTGGAACACATACGCCTGCGTACCGGTATGTATATCGGCCGCTTGGGCGACGGATCGAACGCCGACGACGGTATTTATGTTTTATTAAAAGAAGTGATCGATAACGGCATCGATGAATTTATCATGGGCAACGGCAGGCAGATCGATGTCATGGTCAAGGACGGGACCGTACGGGTCCGCGACTTTGGCCGGGGAATTCCCCTGGGAAAACTCGTGGAATGTGTTTCGGTGATCAACACCGGCGCAAAATACAACGACGACGTGTTTCAGTTTTCGGTGGGTTTAAACGGCGTGGGCACCAAAGCGGTCAACGCCCTCTCTTCGCACTTTCGCGTGATAGCGATACGCGGCGGCGAATTTGCCGAAGCGGTTTTTGAACGCGGCGGCCTCAAAAGCCAGCGCAGGGGAAAGTGCGCCGCTTCAATGCCCGCCCAGGCGCGCAGGGACGGAACTTTTGTCGAGTTTACCCCCGACCGCGAAATATTCGGCGATTATGAGTTTAATCTCGAGTTTATTGAAAAGCGGATCAAAAACTATACCTACCTTAACGCGGGGCTTACCCTGACCTTGAACGGCCGTTCCTATGTTTCCAGCCAGGGCCTTTACGATCTTTTAAGCGACGAAACCGGCGATGACATTCTCTATCCCTTCGGGTACTGCCGAAAGGAACATCTTGAATTTTCTTTTACCCACACCAATAATTACGGCGAAGAATATTTTTCGTTTGTCAACGGCCAGTATACCAGCGACGGAGGCGCGCATCTTTCGGCGTTCAAGGAAGGCTTTCTCAAGGGAATTCAGGCGTACTTTAAAAAGGACTTTCGCAGCGAGGACATACGCGAAGGGATGATTGCCGCCGTGGCGGTCAAGATTAAAAACCCTGTCTTTGAAAGCCAGACCAAAAATAAACTGGGGAACAGCGACATCCGCGCCTGGATAGTTCAGGCGGTGCGCGAAGGCATCGACGACTGGCTTCACAAAAATCCCCAGGCGGCAAAAAGCCTGGAGCAAAAAATTCTCTCCAACGAAAAACTCCGTTCCGAACTAAACGCCGTCAAAAAAGAAGCGCGGGAAGCCGCCAAAAAAATCTCGCTTAAAATTCCAAAACTCAAGGACTGCAAGTACCACCTTGAGGACGGCAGGAACGGGGAATTTTCCACGATATTTATTACCGAGGGCGATTCCGCCGCGGGTTCCATGGTCACCAGCCGCGACGTTATGACCCAGGCGATCTTTGCCCTGCGCGGCAAAATCGAAAACATGTACGGAAAAAATCAGGCGGCAATCTACAAAAATCTGGAACTCTACAATCTTATGATGGCGCTGGGAATCGAAAACGATGTGGAGGGCCTGCGCTATGCCCGCATTGTGCTCGCCACCGACGCCGACTTTGACGGCTTTCACATCCGTAATCTGCTCCTGACGTTTTTTCTTTCCTATTTTGAGGAACTGGTTACCTCGGGCCGTGTTTTTATTCTGGAGACGCCCCTGTTCCGCGTGCGCACCAAAAAAGAAACCCGCTACTGTTACAACGAGGCCGAACGGGACGCGGCGGTTTACGAGCTTGGCGGCGGCGTCGAAATAACCCGCTTTAAGGGCCTGGGCGAGATCAACCCCAAAGAATTCGGTCAGTTTATCGGCGGGGACATGCGCCTTGTTCCGGTATCGGTCAGCACCCTCAAAAACGTGCCCCAGGTGCTCAACTTTTATATGGGTAAAAACACGCCGGAGCGGCGCGAGTATATTATGAAGAATTTGATGAAGGATGCCGGCTGACGCGGGACGGCCGGTAGAAAAGAATCGTTTTTTATGGTATAAATACCCATCAGCATGAAGGTTTATTCGTTCCTCCGCGGAGGAATTCGTTATACGGATCTTACCGTGCCCCCCCGTGATTCCAGCACGACCGCTTTTTTGCCCGGTCTTTCGGTGATTCCCCTGGTGCAGCATATCGGGAGCAGGGCAAACCCCGTTGTCGCCGTCGGCGACCGCGTAAGCGAAGGCATGCTCATCGGCCGCGGCCAGGGGCTCGGTTCCGCCAACATCCACGCCACTGTTCCCGGCCGCGTGGTCCGCACCGTTTCCTGGAAAATGGCCGAAGGCATCACCAACGACGCTCTGGTGATCAGGCTGGAAGGGGGCTTTGACATACTGGGGAGGCGGCAGGAGATTTTTCCCTGGCAGGGGCTTTCGCCTTTTGAACTGCAGCGCATTATCGCCGAATACGGCATCGTCGAAATGGAAGGCTCGGGGCGGCCCGTCTCGGACATGTTCTACGCGTTGCGTTCAGCCAGCGACCCGGTAACCCTCGTCGCCCGCTGTATTTTCGACGATCCCTGGCTTTCGGCGGATCATGTCCTGCTTAAGGAACGCTTTGCCGCCGTGGCCGAAGGGGCGCGCATCGCCGCCCGCGCGGGCCGTATGGGACGCATTGTGTTTGCGCTTTCGCGGGGCGAAAAGGATATGGGTTCGGCGCTCATGGACAGCGCGGCCGGCGCCGGCGTGTCCGTGTCGCTTGTCTACACGGGCGCGCGCTATCCCCAGCGGAACAGGCGGGAACTGGAACTGGTCCTTAAGCGCTACGCGAAAAACGAAGGTATTGAGCTGGGGACGATTCTGGCGCTGGGTCCGGCGACGCTGGCCGCGATTCACGACGCCGTCAAGCTGAAGAAGCCCATACTCGACCGCTATGTGGCTGTGGGCGGTTCGGCGATCAAGGAACCCAGGGTGATGAAAGTGCGTATCGGCACCCGTATCGGAGAAATTTTTGCCGAGTGCGGCGGCTTTATCGACAAGCCGAAGCGCATAGGTTCCGGCTCGCCGCTTTTGGGCAGAACCGTCGTGGACCTTGACGAGCCGGTTATTAAAACAAGCTTCGCCATTTTTGCCTTTCTTTCCGCCCAGATCGGCGGTTACGAGCGGAGCCGCTGTATAGGCTGCGGTGAATGTCGTTCGGTGTGTCCGGTGGGGCTTGATCCCGAAACGCTTTACAAATTTACCGGCGGTTCCAACGCGCGCGACGGAGGCCCGAGCCGCGCGGCCGAGTGTCACGGCTGCGGCTGCTGCGAAGTGGTTTGCCCCGCCCGCCTGCCCCTGAGTACCGGCATCATACGTTCCGCGCTGAGGGGGGCCTAGGCAATGGATATTTCGCTGTTCCAAAAGCCCCAGATCAACCTGGCCCGTTCCACGACGTTTCGTATGGCCCTCGTTTCTGTCTGCGCGCTTTTGGCGATCTTTCAGTCAAGTTTGAACGACGGTTTTCATTCGCTTTTTATCGCCCTGGCCGCCTGCGCCGGAGCGCTGGGCACGGAATTGCTCTTCAACATCAAAGACCGTTTCTACACGATTAAAGACGGAAGCGCCGTAACCTCGGCGCTGGTGCTGACGCTGCTTCTGCCCGGCGGCCTTAACCCCCTCTACGCCTTTTTGGGGATGATCTTTGCCATGGCCGTACTCAAGCACAGTTTCGGCGGCCTCGGCTCCAACTGGGTCAACCCCGCGGCGGGCGCGGCGCTCTTTATCAAGAGCGCCTGGCCCTTGGCCTTTGAGCGCGGTATCCGGGGCGGCTCGCTGACGCGCCTGGCCGCTTCGGTCGAAGGGGGGCTTCGTGACACCCTCGGTTCGCCGCTGGGCATACTGACGATCAACGGCTGGCAGGAACAGCCGCCGGCCCGCGTTCTGGGGGGCTTTTTAAACGATACGGTGTTCGCGTTTTCGGGCGCCCGCCTGCCCCAGGGCTACCTCAGCCTTTTTTCCCCGCAGGGGGCGGGACTGATTGCCGACCGCGGTTTGCTTTTTTTGCTGCTGGGCACGATTTTGCTCGCCGCCTCCCAGAGTTTTCGTTTTTGGCTGCCGCTGGTGTTTCTCTTCATTTATTCCCTGCTGGTTTGGATCTTCGGCGCGCTTCCTTTCGGGGGTCCGCCGGCGGGCGGCGACATACTCTTTGGCCTTCTTTCGGGCGGCATTCCGGCGCTTGCCTTTATCCTGATCACCGATCCCGCGACGGGGCCGAAGTCGGCGCCGGGCTATCTGGTTTTCGTGGTTTTTGTGGCCGTCCTCGCTTTTCTCTTCCGGTATCCGGCGATGGATCCCTACGGGGGAGTGCCGGCGGTACTGGCCGGCAACGCGGTGGTTCCCCTGATTCGGCGCATCGAAAATAAAATCTGTTACGACAGGCGGGGGCGTTCATGAACGGCGAAACGATCGATTCGGGGCGCACGCAAAAACTCCTCTGCGGCGCCTGGATAGGCGGCATACTCGCCGCCGGCATTCTCGTCTTTGCGCTGAGCGCCGGTTTTCGTACGCGCGCTCTGGCGGCGGCGGTGAATGCGGCGCTGGAGGAACGGGGCGCCGCGTTTCGCGTAAGCGAAAAACAGATCCCGGGCGGCCCGGGATACTGGTTTTATCTTGACGGTGACGCTTCGGGCCGTGTCTGCGTGCTTACCGTAATCCATGGCGGCGCTTCCGCCCTCTGCGCCGTTCCGGTAAGGGAAGGCGCCGCGGAAGCGCTTGTTCCCCTCAGCGGAAGCGCCGGGGAACTGCGGCTTCCGCCGGCGCTTTCCGCGTTTTATCTGCGGCGCGTCGAAAAAGCGGCGGGGAGGCTGCGGTGAACAACCTTTTGCGCGATCATCCCTTTTGGGGCTTGGCCTCGCCGCTCACCTCCCTCACCGGCGCGGGGCTGATGGTGGTAGCTTCGGGCCGTGTCGCCTCGGCGCTGATCTGCGCCGCCGCTTTAGTCTGGGTGTACTGTTTTACCGTGTTTGCCGGCAAATTGGGCGGCAAATATTTTCCGCGCTGGGGCAGGGGAGCGGCCCTGCTTTTTCTTTCGGCCCTGGCCGCCGGCCTCTTTATGATACTGCTCTGGGTTTTCGATCCGGTTCTCGCCCTGGAAAGTGCGTTCTTTATTTTTCTCGTTCCCGTGATCGGTACCGCGTCGGAGGTTTACGGCCGCGCCGGCGGGTACGACATCCTCGAGGCGCTTTCACAGTCGCTTACGGACGCGCTGGTTTTGGGCGTACTGCTCCTCGCGCTGGCCCTTGTCCGCGAGCCGCTGGGTTATGGATCGCTGTCCCTTCCGGGCCTGGGACTGGTCCGTTTTTTCCGCGAGGAGCCGCTGCGGATTTTTCAGGCCGCTTCCGGCGCTTTGATCCTGCTGGGTTACGGCACGGCAATCTACCGTTATTTCAGAAACCGCGAGACCAACTCGGAGGATGAATAGCGATGGAATCACTGGCGCTTTGTTTTTTTGCCGCGCTGACCCTCAACCTCCTGCTCTGTTTCGGCCTGGGAACCAGGGAGATGGTTTCCCGCGAGCGGGAACCGGCGCTGTACAACTATTACCCCTGGGGCGTTCTTTTTCTCGTGACCGCCGTACTGGCCCTGTTCTTTTTGCATATTCCCTTTCTGCGCCTTTTCGAATATCTTCTGATTTTTCCGCTGACCATTTTGGGCGGACTGGGCGCCGAACACCTGCTCTTTACCTTTGTCCTGCGCGGCCGCGAAAATCCCCGTGTTTTTAAAATTGTTTCGGGATACAGCGCCCTCCTTCCGGCCTCGCTGTATCTGACGCTCAATTTTGCCGTCACTTCGGCCGACGTCCTGCTCCTCGCTTTCTCGCTTTCCGCCGGGGGCCTTGCGGCTTTTTTGGCTATCAAGGAAATCCAGAAGCGATCGTTTCTTGAGTCAATTCCCTACGGACTGCGGGGCGCCCCCATACTGCTTATTTCCATGGGGCTGCTCTCGCTGATTCTTTCCTCGGCGGCCGTTCTGATTCTGCGCATTCTCCGTTAGCGCGGAAAAAACTATACAAACGGCGGAAAAGGGCGTACACTCTTTATATGCCCGACAAGTTGAGCCTGATGCTCGCGTTCGACGGACACCTGTGCGCCGGCGCGGACGACAGCCGCTTTGAACAATACTACAGCGAGACGCTGCGGCCCTTTATAACGGCGCTGAACCGGAACCCGAAAATTCCCTGCTCCCTCCATCTGTCGGGTTCCCTTTTGGAAAGGCTGGAACAAAAAAAAAAGGAATGTTTTCTGCTTATCAGGGAAATGGCGGGACGCAAACAGATCGAACTGCTCGGCGGCGGTTTTTATGAACCGCTTCTGCCGCTCCTTCCGGTAAACGACAGAATCGGCCAGATCGAAATGCTCACCACCTACCTGCGGAAATCTTTCGGCAGAAAACCGGTCGGCTGCAAATTGTTTCTTAACGCCTGGGAACAGTCGCTGACGGGCCTTCTTGCCTCCTGCGGCATGAACTTTACTTTTTTGAGTGAAGAGCAGTTTTCCCTTTGCGGAGAAGTTCCCCGCCTGGTGTTGACCGAAGATCTGGGAAAGCTGATCGCCGTGTTTCCCGTTTTTTCGAGCCTTGCCGCCCTGGGAAGCCGCCGCGTGCTGCCCCTGCTGGAAACCTGGTTCGCCGCCTATGAAAATATACCCGCCTGCCGGAGCGTCACCGTTTTTCCCGATTTTCCGCCCGTTAAAAACGCGAAAAACGGAGCGAATGAAATCGACGCTTTTTTCGAGGAAGTTTCGCTCATCGCGTCGGCAAAATACCGCGATGATTTTTTTGTGGAACTGACGCTTCCCACAAGAGTGTACCGGGCCGCGCGGGAGCTTCCCAAAATTTATTTTCCCAATTCGGCCGATCATCCCCTTGGGCAGAGCCGCGCTTTTCTTTCCAGACAGCGGGAAGCCAACGACCTGTACGCGAAACTTTTTTTTGTGAACGTGCTGATCAACCAGTTGAGGGGGGACAAGGCCCGCAAAAAAGCGGCCCGCGGGGAATTGATGAAGGCCGAAGGCGGCGAACTTTTTTGCGCGGCGGGCGATCTGAGCCTGAGTTCCCCGGTACAGCGCCGGCACGCCTATAAATCAATTTTGAACGCCGAACAGATTACCCGCGAAAAAAAATTTTCGCCTTCGCTTCTTGCCTTTGATTTTGATTTTGACCACGAGGCCGAATACCTCTTTCAGGACAAAAACGTCAACGCCTATGTAAGCCGCCTGGGAGCGTCGCTGTTTGAGCTGGATTATCTGCCCAAGGGATTAAATTTTCTTGACACCTTCGAGACGGCCGCCCCCTCCCGCCGCCGCTCGGCATTTATCGATCGTTTTTTCGCGGCGGACTATTCCCCCGCCGCTCACGCTTTTTGGGAACTGCCCCCGGACAGGCGCGGCGCTTACGATGTTTCCCATACCGACCGGCAAAAACTCAAGGCCGTTTTTACCCTGGGCGCGCAAAAGCAGATTCCCTTTGGAAACTTCGAAATAAAAAAAAGTTATTCGCTCGAAAAAAACGTGCTTTTCCTGAATTACGAAATTACCAACCGCGGCCCCGCGCGGGAACTGTGCGCTTTTGCCCCCCAATGTGATTTCACGCTTGTTCCGGGAGGAACCCTGCTTTTTAAAAAAACAGGGAACGAGGAAGAAAGCGTTCCCGCCGGCGCGGGTGAAACGCGGCGGCTTCTTTCGGTCATGATGCAGGATCACAAAAACAGTCTTGGACTGGAACTGGCCGCGGAAAACCCCTGCGATCTTTTCTATGCCGTAACAGGCGGCCAGGAACCCCAATCCCTCTGCCTTCTTCCCCTGTTTCAGCTTTCCCTTGAAGCGGGCGAAAGCTGGAACAACCGTTTTACCCTGTCGGTCGTTTCGGTCAAAAGGAAATCCTGACAGGCGCGGCTATACCCGCGCCCGCCGCTCGTGCTAGGATAAATCATGAAGCAGCGGCTTGTCACTTCGGCACTTCCCTATGTCAATAATGTTCCCCATCTGGGAAACCTCATCCAGGTCCTTAGCGCGGATGTGTTTGCGCGTTTTTGCCGGCTCAGGGGTTACCCGACCCTCTACATCTGCGGCACCGACGAATACGGCACCGCCACCGAAACGCGGGCGGCGGAAGAAGGCGTCAGCCCTGGCGAACTCTGCGCCCGCTATCACAGGATACACGCCGACATCTACGCGTGGTTCAACATTTCCTTTGATAAATTCGGGCGTACTTCCACACCCATACAGAGCGAAGTAACCCAGGGCCTCTTCAAAAAACTGGAAGAGAACGGCTTTATTCTGGAGCGGGTTATCGAACAGCTCTACTGTCCCCGCTGCAAGCGTTTTCTTGCCGACCGTTATGTCAGGGGAATCTGCCCGCACTGCGCTTACACGGAAGCCCGCGGCGATCAGTGTGAATCCTGCGGAAAACTCCTCGATCCCACCGATCTGAAAGAAAGCCGCTGTTCATCCTGCGGTTCGCCGCCGGATTTGCGGGAGACAAAACATCTCTACATCGATCTTCCCAAACTTAAAGATAAACTTGAAAGCTGGATACAGGAAGTTTCGCTTAAGGGTGAATGGGCCAACAACGCCGTACAAATGACCGCCGCCTGGATACGCGACGGACTCCACGAGCGGGCGATTACCCGCGACCTGAAATGGGGCATACCCGTTCCGCGCGAGGGTTACGAAAACAAAGTCTTTTATGTGTGGTTCGACGCTCCCATCGGTTACATTTCGATAACCGGCTGTTTGGCCGAGGACAGGGGATTGCCGTGGCGGGACTTTGTCGACGCCTGGTGGAAAAATCCCGATAACACGGAGCTCTTTCAGTTTATCGGGAAAGACAACATTCCCTTTCACACCGTGATCTTTCCCTCGACCCTGCTCGGCTCGGGCGAAAAGTGGACCATGCTTTACCACATGTCGAGCACCGAATACCTGAATTACGAAGGCGGCAAATTTTCCAAGTCAAAGGGAATCGGCGTCTTTGGCAGCGACGTAATGGAAACCGGCATTCCCGCCGATGTATGGCGCTTCTATATTTTTTATAACCGTCCCGAAAAATCCGACGGCCTGTTTACCTGGAAGGATTTTCAGGAAAAAGTAAACAGCTGTCTTATCGGAAATCTGGGAAACCTGGTGAACCGCACCCTGGCCTTTGTGTGCCGCTACTATGACGGCGTCATTCCCGGCGGCGAAAGCGACGGGGCCTTTTGGGAAACGGTACGCGCTTACGAAAAGCAGATTACCGATAAACTTGAATGGGCGGAACTTCGCGACGCGTTCCATCTGGTGTTTGAACTTTCGTCGTTTGCCAATAAATTTTTTCAGGATGCCGAACCCTGGAGGCTCCGGAAAGAAGATCCTCCCGTGGCGGCCGCGGTTATACGCGATTTGTGTTTTGTGGTGCGCGACATGGCCGTTCTGCTTGAACCCTACCTTCCCGCGACGGCCGCCCGTATTTTGGGCTTTTTCGGTCTGGGCGCGCATTCGGCCGCCGGCGCGGACGGACGGTATTGGGAAGTTTTGGGAAAAGCGGAGGGCCTTGACGGCGGTACGGTAAAGAGCGAAGTGCTCTTTACCAAACTTGAGGACGACACTATCGCCGTCCTTCGCGAACGCTATTCGGGAACCCAGAAAGAGCGGGAAACACAGGACGCGCCGGACGCCAAAAAAGCGGACGCGGGATCAAAAGAAACAAAGAGGGCGCCTGTGTTCAAAACGCCCGAAGAAATCGCGGCGGCTTTCGGCGCGACGCTGGATCTGCGGGTGGCGAAGATCGTCTCGGTTGAACGGCATCCCAACGCGGAAAAACTCTACATCGAAACCCTGGAAATTGCCGGCGAAGAGCGCGTGATTGTTTCCGGCCTCGCGCCCTTCTACCGCGAAGAAGAACTTTTGGGCAAACACATCATCGTCGCCTATAATCTTAAACCGGCAAAACTGCGCGGCGTCGAAAGCAGGGGCATGCTCCTTGCCGCGTCGGCGGTAATCGACGGAAAAGAAACGGTCGACGTTCTTGACGCGGGAAACGTTCCCACCGGTACGCGGGTACTGCTCGAAGGGCAGGGCCCCGCGTCCGCGCCGTCCGAAATCAGCATCGACGCGTTCTTTTCGGTTCCGCTTGAAGTAAAAGACTATACCGTTTACGCGGGGGGAAAAGCCCTTACCCTCAACGGCGCGCCGCTTGGGACGAGGCTTGTGGAAAAGGGCGAAGTACACTGAAAGCGCTGGAACCGGCCGATCTTGACGTCTGTCTTGACGCGGGCAATTTTCTCCAGTCCCGCCTCTGGGGCCGTTTCAAGGCCCGCTTCGGCTGGAAGGCGCTTGCCTTCCGCTGCCGCCGTGAAGACGGCGCGTCCGTCCCGCTGCTCGTGCTGTACCGGCGTTTGGGCGCGGGCTTTTCGTTTGCCTATGTGCCCTGGGGTCCCGAAGCGTCCTGCGCGGGCGGCGAACCTTCCGCCGCCCTGGCCGCTCTGGCGGCGGAATTACGGCGGCAGCTTCCCCCGTCAACGGTGTTCATACGTTTTGATCCGCCGTGGTACACGACGGAAAATTCAGCTTCGCGTATTCCTCCGCCGTTCCATCGCGCCGCCTCCGACGTACAGCCGCCCGATTCGGTTCTGGTTGACTTGACCGCCGGCGAAGAAACAATACGCGGCCGCATGAAACCCAAGTGGCGTTACAACATAGGCCTTGCGGAAAGAAACGGCGTTGTCGTGCGCTGCGCCGGCGCTTCTTCGCCGGAATTGCCGGCCGCCCTGGAAAGCTACTACCGTATCTACGAGGAAACCGCCGAGCGTGACGGCATCGCCATTCACGGCATTGATTACTACCGTACGCTTTTTGAACTGGCCGCGGAGCCTTCGCCGGATTCCGTACAGCTGCGGCTCTACCTGGCGTCCCACGAAGGCGAGGATCTGGCCGGCGTGGTGACCCTTTTCCGGCGGCGCGAGGCGGTGTATTTGTACGGGGCGTCCCGCAGTCACAAGCGCAGCCTCATGGCGCCCTATGCCCTGCAGTGGCGGGCGATGCGGGACGCCAAAGCGGCGCTCTGCGAATACTACGACCTTTTCGGCATTCCTCCCCATCCTCCCGACAGGGATCCCAATCATCCCATGGCGGGCCTTTACCGTTTCAAGACCGGTTTTGGCGGAACGATCATCCACCGTCCCGGAAGCTGGGATTACGGCTGCCGCCCGTTTTTGAAAGCGGCGTTCTTCGCCGCCGAAGGCCTGCGCAAAAAAGTGTGGACCCTGAAAAAACTGCTGAAACGAAAAAAGCGGTAATTACCGGCGCGCGCCGTTTGCCCGGAAATTGACAGAAAATTGAGCCTGTTCCAAAACTAATTGACTGTGCGCTAACGCGCACGGTTTTGAAACAGGCTCTTGCAGTTTCTCAGGCTTTCAGCCTTGCAAAACTGCTAATTTTAAGGTTGCTGTTC
>JAITBL010000031.1 GCA_031283575.1 Treponema sp.
TGGGACAGCAACCTTAAAATTAGCAGTTTTGCAAGGCTGAAAGCCTGAGAAACTGCAAGAGCCTGTTTCAAAACCGTGCGCGTTAGCGCACAGTCAATTAGTTTTGGAACAGGCTCAAGGGTCGTACTGTTCCGCGGTCATTTGCCGGCGGCAAGCGCGGCGGCGATACGGGCGTGGACCGTGTCGGCGAGGGTTTGTTTTCGTTCGGCAAGGGGGAGTTCCGCGCTGTTGAGCGCGGGAAGAAAAGTTATGCTCACCGGTACCGCGGCGACGCGGTAATTTTTTTCAAACACGTCGTAGCTTCCCGTGATGGCGACGGGAACAATAGGCGTCTGTGACTGAACAGCCAGCTTGAGCGAGCCGGGGTGAAAGGGAGCGAGTCCGCCGCCGCGGCTTCGGGTGCCTTCCGGGAAGATCAGCATGCCCCCTCCCGCGCGGAGTTTTTGTACGCCCGACGCAATGGTCCGCAGGGCCTTGCGCGGTTTCTTGCGGTCAAGAAAGAGGCCGCCCAAAAGAAAAATCCAGAGATTAAGGCCGGGTATATAGGCAAGTTCTTTTTTGGCGATAAAACCAAACGGACGGCCCGCATAGGCAAGCGTAAGGATGATGTCGAAAATTCCCACATGGTTTGAAACAAAACAAACGCCGCCGTTCAGGGGAATATTTTCCCTGCCCGAAACAGTCATTGAACAGCGGATGATTTTAATAACGATCCGCGCCCAGGCCTGGGCGATCCAGTAGACGACAAAGCTCAGCGGCCGCCTGATTCCCAAAAAACCCAGAAGAAGGGAAAGTATCGCCGGCGGTACAAAAAGGATCATGGTCAAGCCGGTGATCAAAAAAAGAAAAGCCGTTTTAATCAACGCCATGGTTTCTCCTTAGCGCGTCAATACGCCAAACCCGATTAATTCCCCGCGGGCGTCCTCCGCTCCCCGCCAAAGGCGGGCGCGTATGCCGGCCTTTTGCGCGCCCGCGACATTTGCTTCGACATCGTCAAAGAAAAGCGTTTCCTCCGCGGCGCAGCCAAGTTTTTCCAGCAGGATACGGTAAATAGCCGCGTCCGGTTTTATTTCGCCGGCTTCGCAGGAATAAATTCCTTCGTCGACAAACGAAAAAACCGGCAGGTTTTTTCGCGCCCAGTCAATAAAGGGCTGAATCATATTGGACAATATGGCGACTTTGTATCCGGCTTCTTTGACTTCGCGCATGAGCCTTTCTGCTGCGGGATTGATGCGCGCCCAGCTTTCGATGTCCATACGGACAAGCGCTTCGAGCAGCGCGCTGCCGGCGGCGTGGTTACCCGCTTCGTCAAGGATGCGTCCGAAGTATTCGGCGCCGGAAACGGAACCCTGATCATAGAGGGACCGCGTTTCCCAGTAACGTTTTTTCATGAACGCCGCGTCGATTCCGGCTTTTTTTGCCATGGCCTCCAGATCCTTTTCATCCTGGAAAAAGGCAATAACGCCCCCAAAGTCAAACACAACCGCTTTGATGTTCATGGTTCATCCTATCACAATGCGCCGCGGTTTGACAGCTCGACGCTTGCCCCGCGATCACTGGATCCGCAAGTCCGGTGACTGTTGCGGGGAAAGCGCCGCGAGCTTTTCGCGGATAAATTCACTCTTTTCCTTAAGGCCTATGTTTCCCGTTTTAAGAAGAAGTATATTGGGCCGCGCGGGATCGAGGCGTACGCGGCCGCCGCCTTCTTTCATCAGGCGGATCAGGCGATCCACATTCACTTTGGAGACTTTGGAAAACTCCGCCTGAACGAGGCCCTCTTTTTCCCGCAGAACCGCCACGGACAGGGCGCGGCAGATGATGCGTATCTCCGCCAGCGCGAGAAGACTCTCCGCCTCGTCGGGCGGCGGACCAAAGCGGTCGGCAAGCTCGGCGTGAAGGCTGTCCAGTTCTTCGCGCGTACGGACGGCGGCAATTTTTTTGTATACTTCCATCTTTTCCTGAAGGCCGTCGATCCAGGTGTCGGGGATAAAGCCCGAGTACTCAAGATCCAGCAGTGTTTCTGTTTCCTCTTCATACTGTTCGTTGGCAAGGCGGTGGACCGCGTCGTCGAGCAGGCGAAGATACAGGTCAAAGCCCACCGAATAAATGTCGCCGCTCTGCTCGCGTCCCAAAAGATTGCCCGCTCCCCGTATCTCCATATCTTTCATGGCGATTTTAAAACCCGATCCCAGTTCGGTAAAGTCGGAAATCACCTCGAGCCGTTTTATGGCGACTTCGCTCAAAGCCCTGTCGCGGGGATAAAAAAGATAGGCGTAAGCGATGCGATCCGAGCGGCCCACCCTTCCCCGCAGCTGAGAGAGCTGGGAAACGCCGTACATGTCGGCCCTGTCTATGATGATGGTGTTGACATTGGGAATGTCGATTCCGTTTTCGATGATCGTCGTTGACACCAGAATGTGAAAGCCGCCGTGAACAAAACGGTGCATCACATCTTCAAGGTCTTTTCCTTCCATTTGTCCGTACGCGCACTCAATAAGCATTTCGGGAAGAATTCGTTCCAGCATGAGCCGCGTTTCGGCAAGCGTATCAATGCGGTTGTGGAGATAGAAAATCTGCCCGCCCCGCTCGACTTCGTTACGGATCGCGGCGGCCAGTTTTGTTTCGTTGAATTCGCTGATGATCGTTTCGATGGGGCGCCGGTTCTGGGGCGGCGTGGTCAAGAGGCTCATGTCGCGAATTTTAAGCAGGCTCATGTGGAGGGTGCGGGGAATGGGCGTCGCCGACAGGGTCAGGCAGTCAACGCCGGCTTTTAATTCCTTGAGCCGCTCCTTGTCCTTGACGCCGAAACGCTGTTCCTCATCGATCACCAAAAGTCCCAGATCCTTGAAGATCACATCATTTTGAATGATCCGGTGCGTGCCGATCAAAATGTCAACATGCCCCCGCTTCAAAGCTTCCAGCGTCCGCCTGATTTGGGACGGAAGTACAAAACGGGAAAGCATGGCAAGCTGCACCGGAAACTGTTTAAACCGTTCGACAAAATTTTCAAAGTGCTGTTCGACCAGTATCGTCGTCGGGGCAAGAAAGGCGGCCTGCTTTCCTCCCATTACCGCTTTGAAGCAGGCCCGCATGGCGACTTCGGTTTTGCCGTAACCAACATCGCCGCAGACGAGCCGGTCCATGGGCCGGGGGCTTTCCATATCGGCTTTGATTTCTTCGACACAGCGAAGCTGGTCCGCGGTTTCCTCGAAGGGAAAGGCCGCCTCGAACATCGTCTGCCATTCGGTGTCCGCGGAAAAAGTAAAACCGGTCGAAGCCTTGCGCTTTGAGTAAATGCCGATGAGTTTTTCGGCGATGTCTTCGACCGATTTTTTTACGCGGCCCTTGCGGTTTTCCCAGTTTTTGGAACCGAGTTTGTCAAGGTGCGGCGGAGCGCCTTCGTTTCCGATGTAACGCTGGACAAGGTCTACCTGTTCAATGGGAACAAAAACCGCTTCATCATTGCGGTATTGAAGTTTGACGTAATCGCGCTCACGGCCCAGCGCGCGAATCCGCTCAATCCCCAAAAAACGGCCTATGCCGTAATTAAGGTGAACGATAAAATCGCCCTCGTTCAATTCGACAAAGGTGTCGATGGGGCTGCTCTTTACTTTGAAGAGCGAACGGGGCGGACGCCGCCGCCGGCCGAAAATTTCGTTTTCCTGCACGACCATGAGCCGCGCTTCGCTTAACGCAAAGCCCGCTGAGAGCGGGGCGGTGGCTACGAGCGGCGCGTCACCGGCAAGCAGTTCCCTGATCCGCGAGGCCTGCACCTCCGATTCGGCGGCGATGACGATCTCCCAGTTTTGCCGGTGCAGGGCGGCGAATTCCTCGCGAAGATAATCGATGTTGCCAAAGAAACTCCGGCCCGGATCGCAGGGAATGATAAAACGTTTTTCTTCCGCCGAATGAATTCCCATAAAAGAAATTTCCGTCATTTCAGCCCGGGCCCGCCGCGTTACTTCGGAAAAATCGAGGAGCACGCGATCGGGCAGCGGCAGGGTTTTTCCGGCCTTGCGGTAGAGGCCGGCGTATTCCTGTTCCAGCGTCGTCCGGGCGTTGTCAAGGCGCTCGCGGTCAAGGTAAAAGACGCCGCCCTCTCCCAGGTAATCAAACAGCGTCGCCGTTTGGGGAAAGGCCAGGGGGAAAAAAAGTTCCTCGCCCCCGATCGTTCCGCAGCGCAGAAGCTCGTTGATCAGGCGCTCGGTTTCTTCGATTAAACGCTTCGACCGCTTCGCGGTCTCCGCTTCTTTTTTGTGTGGCGCAGTCCCCGCCTCCGCTTTTTTTTGCACCGGAACGGGAACGCCGCCAAATTCGGGGAGTTTTTTCAGGCGCTTTTCCAGAGTTTTAACGCGCTCCTTCGTCCACACGACTTCCTTGAGGGGGCGCAGGGTAACGGAGGCCAGTTCGCCGGCGCCGCTTTGATCCGGGGGATCAAAGCGCCTGATCGATTCGACGCAGTCCCAGTCAAGGAGTATGCGGTGGGCGAATTCCTCGCCGCCCATAAAAATGTCCAGCACTTCACCCCTCATGGCAAACTCGCCGTGAAGCTGAACCGTCGGAACCCTGGTATAGCCGTAACTCACCAGTACGGCCGCCAGGGCCGCAGGATCGACGGAACCGCCCTTTTTAAGGGGGATGCCAAGGGATCGCAGATAAGCGGGCGGGGGAAGCGGGGTCAGGAGGGCCCGCTGGGGAACGATGACAAGGGGAAAGGAGGCCGCGGAACGGCCGGTACATTCCAGCAGCACTGAAAGCAGGCGGGTCCGCTCGCCAAAAACCGCCGTGAGGGGCGAGACGTCATGGTAGGGCAAAATTCCCCACCAGGGGAAAATCTCCGCGGCGCAGCCAAGGCTCGCCATATCCAGGGCCAGATCCTGCGCTTCGCGGTCCGTGGGAACCACCACCAAACAGGGCTTTTTGAGCGCCTCCGCCGCAAGGGCTATCACCATGGCCCGGGCCGCGCCTTCGGGCCCTTCCAGCTCAAAACTGCCGCCCTGCCCGAGCGCTTTGAGCAGGCGCGAAAACGACGGCGTCGCGGCTATCGTTTTGAGAATGGGGCTGAGGGGCGTGGGATTCATAAACGTATGCTGAACTCTCGCCGATAATTATACGGTAAAACCGTCTTTTTTGAAACAGAGGGGCGGGGAAGCTGCGCTTCCCTTCCGATTAATTAAATTAGGAGAATGTGGTGAAGAAAACGCTTTTTTCCCTCCTTATTGTTCTTGCCGTTCTTTATGGTCCGGCCGCCGCTTTTGCCGGCGAAGTTGAAATGAGCATCCGTTTTTACGACAAGAAGGTCTACCATGTGTCGGGCGCTTCGGGGGAACCTGTCTATGTGGAGGTGCGGATCACCAATTCAAGCCCGGTGACCTACCGTTTCAAGCTTGCCGACGACCGGCTCTTTTCCGTTGATTTTGACGTACGGAGCCTTTCCAACCAGAGTCTGCCTCCGGCGGATTATCTTTTACGCAGGCGCAGCGAAAGCCGCAGCGTCTTTTTCCGCGAGATCGCCGTGGAGCCCCAGGAAAGCTTTGCCTTTGTGGAGGACATCAGAAACTATGCCGATCTGCGTGAGGCGGGATCGTTTATCGTACAGGCGCGGATCTTTCCGGAACTGCTCCGCGCGGGAAGCGCCCCTCCGGCGCCGCTCGAATCGAACCGCCTGAACCTGAATCTGCGCCCGCCCGCCCTGCCCGACGCGGAAGGGCTGCCCTTCGAATTTGACGTGGAAACCAACGCCGTCCTGGCGCGTGAAAAGCTGCCGCCGGACGAGGTGATCCGCTATATGCTGAGCGCCCGCCAAAAGTCCCAGTGGGAAAAATTCTTTCTCTATATGGATCTTCCCTCGATGATCACCCGCGACGCGGTGCGTAACCGTTCCTGGATTAACGAGAGCGAGGAAGGCCGGCTGCGTATGATGGCCCGTTACCGCGACGACCTTAAAGCGTCGGTTGCCGACGGCGACATCGGCCTGATTCCCAATGAGTTCCGCATCGAAAACACTTCGTACAACGGCGAAAACGGCACGGTGGTCGCCACCGAATGGTTCCGCGAGGGCCGCGTTACCGAGCGGCGGCGTTATACCTACCGTTTGCGCAAAATTGATGACATTTGGCTCATTCAGGATTATACTGTAGAGAGACTGGGAACTGAATGAAATTAATGCTGGTGATGGCCGACGACGACAGTTGCGCCGTGGTTTCGCGTTTTCTCAAACCGCTGGGCTTTGAGCTGATACGCTACCGCCACGTTCTTAAGGCCATGGACAACATCGACGAAATAGACCCCGCGGGGATCATCATCAGCTCCAAGGATTTTCCCCGGCACTGGAAAACCATGGTTCAGTTTGTCCGTACCGAGCGGCCTCTGGAAAGCTGTCCGGTCATTCTGCTCAAGGGTACGGGCTTTGACGAGGAAGACGCCGCCAAGGCGGTTCATATCGGGGTTAACGCGCTGGTTACCGAGACCCTTTCGGATCCGGGCGAGACGGAAAAAATTCAAAACATACTGGCCCTGTATGTTTCGGTTGAGGACAAGCGGAAAAGCCGCCGTTACCGGAGCAGCCGCGTAAACCGCTTCGGCTTTATTTTTAACAATCCCGCCGACGAAAAACTTGTTACCGGAAAAGTCGTGACGCTTTCGGAATCGGGGCTTTCCTTTGTGCCCGATCAAAGCGGCGTCGTCCTTAAAGCAAACGACGAGATCCCCGACTGTTCCCTGCGCGCCGGCGATCACATACTTGCCCCCCGCTGTATTGTCCACAGCGCCGGCGAAACCATTTCCATGGAGTTCGTGTCCTTTCCCGAAAACGAAAAAGCCCTGCTCGAAGCGTATCTGGAAGAAGAGAGCGCGCGCAAGTTAAAGGCCGCGGTCGCCGGCTGACAATATTCCGTCAGGCAGGTATGGAAACAGGCCCCCTTTTTCATTAGTATAGCAGCATGAACAGAATTCTCGCCAAAAAACAGTTGTCGGCCGATGTGTACGAGGTGACGGTGGAAGCGCCGCTGATTGCCGCTTCGCGCAGGGCGGGGCAGTTTGTTATCGTCCAGATCGATACCGACTGGGGCGAACGTATTCCCCTTACCATTGCCGATGCGGACAGCGGCGCGGGGACGCTTACGATGGTTTTTCAGACGGTGGGCGCGACGACTCACCGGCTTGCCGTAAAAAACGCCGGGGACTACATCGAAAATATTCTGGGGCCGCTGGGGAATCCCACCCACATTGAAAAGTTCGGCCGCGTGGTGTGCGTGGGAGGGGGTATCGGCGTGGCGCCGCTCTACCCCATTGTTCAGGCGATGAAGGCCGCGGGGAATACTGTCCTGGTGATCATCGGCGCGCGTACCAGGGAACTGGTCATTTTCGAAGAGCGCATGCGCGGGTACGCCGATGAACTTGTCATTGTTACCGACGACGGCTCTTACGGACGCAAGGCCCTGGTTACCGCGCCCCTCGAGGAATACTGCGGGCAAAACCCCGCTCCGGATATGAGCGTCGCCATCGGTCCGCCCATCATGATGAAGTTTTGCGAAAAAACCGCCGCCGAATTTAACGTGCCGATTATGGTTTCACTTAATACGATTATGATTGACGGCACGGGAATGTGCGGCGGCTGCCGTGTTACCGTGGGGGGGCAGACCAAATTTGTCTGTGTGGACGGTCCCGAGTTTGACGGCCATCAGGTTGACTTTGACAACATGATGCTCCGCATGAAAGCTTTCAGGGAGCGGGAAGATGAAGATCACCACAGCTGCCATCTTAACCTGGGTTTGGAGACGGTATGAGCGGAAAGACGCAAGCGGTATTGTACAGCGAGGCCGAAGCCCTGCTTAAGTCGCTGCTGGAAAAAAAAGCCGGCGCCGGAATCAGCGCCAAAGATCGCGCGGCAATTCCTCCGCAGGAAATGCCTGTCCAGGATGCCGCCGCGCGCAGTCAAAACATGGAAGAAGTTGCCCTGGGTTACAGCGAGGCCCAGGCGCGGGTCGAAGCGGAGCGCTGTCTGGGCTGCAGGAACCAGCCCTGCGTTTCCGGCTGTCCGGTGGCGGTTCCCATTCCGCGTTTTATCGGGCGGATTCAGGCGGGCGACTTTAAGGGGGCGGTAGACGCGATTAAGGAAACGAACCTGCTTCCCGCCGTCTGCGGGCGGGTTTGTCCGCAGGAAAAACAGTGCCAGGCGGAATGTACGCTGGGCAAAATGTTAAAGCGCGTTGACGCCGCGGTTGCCATAGGGCGGCTTGAGCGCTTTGCCGCCGACTGGGAGCGGAAACAGGGCAGGGTAACGGTCCCCGGGCTAAAAAGCGCAAGCGGCAAACGGGTTGCCGTTATCGGTTCGGGGCCGGCGGGCCTCACCGTCGCCGCCGATGTTGCCCGCGAAGGCCACGAGGTTATCATACTCGAAGCCTTCCATAAACCCGGGGGCGTCATGGTTTACGGCATCCCCGAATTCCGCCTGCCCAAAGTAATTGTACAGGCGGAAGTTGACATTCTGGGAAAGATGGGCGTTAAAGTTGAATGTAATTTTCTCGCCGGCCGTACCGAAACCCTGGCGAATCTGCTTAAAAAAAATTCCGGCGCTTCGCCCGTTACTTCGGGATACGACGCCGTGTTTATCGGCGCCGGCGCGGGGCTCCCCAAGTTTCTGGGCATTGAAGGCGAAAACCTCGTCGGGGTGATGAGCGCGAACGAATACTTGACGCGGGCGAATTTGATGAAGGCGTATGATGAAGGCAGGGCGGCTACTCCCATGTACCGCTCGAAGATCGCCGCGGTGATTGGCGGCGGCAACGTGGCGATGGACGCGGCCCGCATGGCAAAGCGCCTTGGCGCGGACGAAGTCCACGTAATTTACCGCCGTACCCGCGGCGAAATGCCCGCCCGCGCCGAAGAAATCGAACACGCCGCCGAAGAGGGAATCATCTTCGATTTTTTGCGGAACCCCGTGCGCTTTTTGGGCGATCCCCAGGGCCGCGTAAACGGCATGGAACTGCTTGAATACGAATTGGGGGAAAGCGATGAATCGGGCCGCCGCAGCCCCGTGGCGATCAAGGGTTCCGAATACACGGCGGCTTTTGACACGGTGATCGTTGCCCTGGGCAACGAGAGTAACCCCCTGCTTACGCGGACCACCGAAGGACTTGCCGCCGACAAGCGGGGCCGCATCCTCGTGGACGAAAAACAAAAAACCAGCCTGGACAAAGTCTACGCCGGAGGCGACATAGTATTGGGCGCGGCGACGGTGATCCTTGCCATGGGCGAAGGCCGCAGGGCCGCGGCGGCGATCAACGAATTGCTTGCGGATTAGACGGTCCGCGGCAAGGATACTATAACGGCGTTATCACTTGCGGGAGTGTCAAAATGAAACGTTTATGGGCCGTTATCACCGGCTTCCTGACGCTGGGAGCGCTGTGGGCCGGTGAAAAAGGGTATACTTCTTCTACCGGCCTTGGCGTTACCGTTACCAGTATGCCGGAAGCAAAAATTGATCTGGCGCAGAATTTCACCTTCCCGTTTCTCAGGGGAGACGGGGCGCTGACCCTGGACAACAATATCAGTACAACCTTGACCGCGGCGCTTACGCCAATATCGCTTAACGGCCTTGCGGAAATTGTCTGGACGCCGGCTGCTTTCTTTCAACTGGTTACCGGCGGACGGATCGGTTCGGGATGGAATATAACCCTCGAAGATAAAATCACGGGAATAGGAAAAAATGTACGCGATGCGGACGGGACTGTTCATGTGGAGGGTTCCGCGTTTGACGGGATTTTATGGAACGTAAAAGGCGGCGCGGTCCTGCAATTTGATTTAGCCGTTCTTTTTCCCGGAGACTGGAACCATGTGATATTTCGCTCGTATCATGAAATAAATTATGCCGCCTATACCGCGGCAAAAAATAATGAGTCGTGGTATTTTGAAAACGACTTTGGCGAAAACCGGAACGGCCTTAATTATTACGCCAATTATCTGCTGGGTTATCAGACGCCGCTTTTTCTTTCCATGGTGGGTATTCTTGCGGAAGAAAACCAAAGTCTCTACCGTACCGCGGGGGGCGGCCGCTGGGGCGACAACCTTGCCCGCTGGACTTTTTCCGCGGTGTTTGGCTTTAAAATCACCGATCGGATGAACGTCACTTTTCTTGCGCAAATGCGGACCATGCGGAATTTTACGGCATCGACAGAAGACAGGGAATTTTATCAGGACAGACAGATCGCGCCTTCACAACAAAGGCGGCTTGAATTTTACCGTATCACGGCAGCCATGAAATACAACGTGCGCTAGAATGTGCGGGGTAGTAAACCGGACTTTCGGATAAGGACAGCCGTGACAATGCCTAAACCGTAACACGCCGTGAATATTGGGAGAGGGGAATTACCGGTAAAACGACAACGCCGGATATAACTTTTTGTTATAACGGACTAACGCGCTTGACCCGTATTTTTCGCCATAGTATGCTTACCTTGCAATTAGGGTTGGAACGTAAACAATAGCAGAACAGGAAATATATGAAAATACATCATTTTGGCTTTATACCGGCGTTACTATTCATGGGCAGCCTTGTTTTTGCCCAGGAAACGGAACCTGGAGGAAGCGTTCCGCCGGTGCCGGCGCGTTTAAGTCCCGATCAGGCTGTGGAAATGGCGATCAAGAACAATCTGGGCCTTCAGCAGGCCACCGTCGAAAATGAGGCCAAGCGGCGGGCGGCGTCCACTCCCTGGAATGTGTTTATACCCACGGTGGAGGTGTCTACTACCCTGGTCCATCCCAATAAACCGGTGACGGCGGCAATTCCCGGAGTTACCGTTCCGCGGTGGAATCTGGGCGCCCAGTTTCAGGCAAGCGTCAGCGTCAACATCGGAACCTTTGTAGGAATGAAGCAGACCATCGCCGAATACCAGGCGGGGCGTATCGGCGTGGAAACAGCCAAACTCGCCCTGGAACGCGACGTGCGCAAAGCCTGTTTCAACATGCTCCTTGCCCGGGGCAGGATCGCGCTGCTCCGCGAAAGTTACGGTAATGCCGAAAGGCGGGCGGCCAGCGCACAGGCCAACTACCGCGCCGGCCTGATTCCGGAAGTTTCGATGCTTCAGGCCCAGGTGGCCCGCGATAATATGCGGCCGGATCTGGACGAAGCGGAAAACAGCTACAAGGCGGCGATGGCTCAATTCGCCCTGTTTCTGGGCCTTCCCTACAACAGCCAGTTTGAACTTGAAGAACAGGCCGCCGCGGAGTTTATTCCGCTGGATACCGAAGAGCTTGTCGCCAGGGCCGCGGCCAACAGCCCGAATATTGAGGAACTGCGCAGCCGCCTCGCGGCGCTCAAGGCCCGGCGTACTTCGACTTTTTTTAAGACGTACACACCGTCGCTTACCTTTCGCTATACCATGGATCCGCTTTTTGGCGGCGACCCCATGAAAGATCCGGTCCTCGATTTTGATCGCTGGAACCAGCAAGACGGAATGTTTTTAATAACCCTGTCCTGGCGGCTCAACGGGCTCTTTCCCTTTACCGCCGAATACCAGGCCTACCGCGCCATGGACGACGCGGTCAAGGCGCTGAATCTCACCCTCGCCCAGGCGGTACAGGGCGCCGAAACGGAAGCGTACAATATCATCCTTACGCTGGAAAAAACACGGGCCAGCGTGGAAGCGCAAAAAAGTACGGTTGCGCTGGCGGAGCGGACGCTGCTTCTGTCCGAAGTCGCCTACCGGAACGGACTTAAAGAATTTCTGGATGTACAGAACGATCAGCTTGCCTTAAACCAGGCAAGGCTTGGAGCGCTCACCCAAAACTATAATTACCTTATAGGTTTACTTGATCTTGAATACGCCATCGGGGTTCCCTTTGGATCCCTGGGCGGGAGGAATTAGATGAAAAAACGGTACGCCTTGCAGACGCTTGTTATTGCCTTATTTACCGTGTTTCTTTTTGCGGGCTGTAAAAAGTCCGGCGACGGGGAAAGCCGGCAGGATACGCCGGTATTTGCCGTCAACACAACTACGGCGGTGGAGGGCCAAATCTGGGATTATCTCGCGCTTTCAGGCGATATTGTCGCCGGTTCCACCGTGGACGTTTATTCCGACGTGGCCGGCAAAGTGACGCGGCTCTACGTCGACATCGGAAGCCGCGTAAACCGCGGCTCCCCGATTGCGGCGGTCGATCCCAGCAAGCCCGGCATGAATTATGTTCCGGGCGTCGCGACGGCGCCCATTGCCGGCACCGTGGTGTCCCTGCCGGCCCAGGTGGGCATGACGGTAAGTCAGTCCGTACCCCTGGCCCGCGTTTCGGGCGGAAGCGCGCTGGAAATTAAACTCTATGTAGCCGAGCGTTTTATTTCCAAGGTCGCCTTGAACCAGCCCTGTGAAATCAGTCTTGACGCCTGGCCCGGCGAAGTTTTCCGCGGCGCCGTTACCGAGGTCAGCCCCGTGGTCGATCCCGCCTCAAGGACCATGGAAGTAAAGGTAAACGTAAGCAACCAGCAGGATAAACTTAAAGAAGGCATGTTCGCCAAAGTCCGCGTCATTACCGAACAAAAGGAAAACATTGTAAAGATTCCCGCCTCGGCTTTGATCCAGCGTTTTGGCGAAGACTATATTTTTATCACCGAAACAGATCCCGGCGATCCTGCCTTTACGGTTGCCCGCAAGCGCATTATCAAGCCGGGCATTTCCATTGACGGCATTCTCGAAATTCAAAGCGGCCTTAAACCCGGGGAAACTTTTATCGTCAAGGGACAGACCCTGCTCAACGACGGGTCGCGGGTTAATGTGGTCGAACAGGTCAAACCCCCAAGCGCCGTCCGCTAACGTTTGAGACTCAAGCCTCAAGCAGACAATTAAACCTCCGGTTTAATTGTTGTTATCAGATAAGGAGTTAAGGCAGTATGAGTGTTGCCAAAATGGTGGTGGGCCGCCCTACCACAATTTTTATTATTTTTGCTTTATTGATGGGGCTGGGTTTCTTTGCCCTTGCCAACCTTCCTATCGATCTGGTACCCGAAGTCAGTTTTCCTACCCTGGCGGTAATTACCACCTATTCCGGCGCGGGCCCCGAAGAAGTGGAGCGCTCGGTTACCCGTCCCCTTGAGGCGGCCCTTTCCAGCGTCTCCAGCCTGGAAGAAATATCGTCATCCTCGTCAAAAGGCCAAAGCATGGTGCGGCTGGACTTTAGCTACGGCACCGACCTGGCCGACGCCGCAAACTCGGTCCGCGACAACCTTGAACGGGTTCGCCGCCTGCTGCCGACCGACGCCGATTCACCGATGATTTTTAAATTCGACATGTCGATGATTCCGATCATGGGCCTTATGGTTACCGGAAACCGCAGCCCCGAGGAACTGCGCGAAATCGCCGAGGATACGATCGTTCCCCGCATTGAACAGACCCCGGGCGTTGCCACGGCAAGCCTTATGGGAGGCCGCGAAAAAGTGGTCATGGTCGAGATTCCCCAGTCGCGGCTCGAAGCTTACGGCCTTACCGTTACCCAGATTCAGCAAATGCTCGCGGCAAACAATTTACAGACCGCCGCGGGAACGATCACCGAAGGGGGCCTGTCGTACATACTTACGACGATGGGTGAATATGCTTCGTTAAGCGAAATAAAAAACACCGTCATTTCGTATCAGGGCGGCCAGGTTGAAAACGGCAAGGCGCTTCCCCGCAGCGTATATCTGCGGGACCTTGCCAACGTGTACGAGGGGTACCGCGATCAAACCAGCCTGGTGCTGGTGAACAACAGCCCCACGGTCATGCTCATGGTTCAGAAACAGAGCGGAAAAAATTCCGTGCAGACCGCGCAGGAATTACGAAAGCGAATTCCCCAAATTCTCAGGGAGATTCCCCAGGACATCAGTATTTCCGAAATATTTAACACCACCGACGAAATTCAGAATTCAATCACGCAGGTTACTACCGCCGCAATCAGCGGCGCGATTCTGGCTATTCTGATCCTGTTTGTATTTCTTCGTTCCATAAAACCGACCATAATCATCGGGCTTTCCATTCCCATTTCGCTGATCGCCACCATCATGCTCATGTACTTTGCGGGGCTTACCCTCAACCTTATGACCATGGCGGGGCTTGTTCTTGGCGTCGGCATGCTCGTCGATAACTCTATCGTTATTCTCGAAAATATTTATCACTACCGCGAAAAGGGCGCCAAGCTCAAGCCCGCGGCCATTCTGGGCACGGCCGAAATGGTCGTAGCCATTGTCGCCTCCACCCTTACGACAATCTGCGTATTCGCTCCGCTGATTATGTTTCAGGGCCTGCTTGAAATGGCCGGAGAACTTTTTGCGGGCCTTGCGTTTACCGTGGTCATTTCCCTTGCGATTTCGCTTGTTACGGCGATGATTCTGGTGCCCGTACTTTCAAGCCACTACCTTCCCCTGGTTACCCGCAAACAGCAGCCGTTGTCCGGGTCCCTTATCGTATGGGACAACAAGTTTGCCGCTTTCTTTACCTGGCTCGACGAAAAATACCGCAATGCCGTGCGCAAGGTTTTGCGCCATAAATTGGTAGTGTGCCTTTCGCTTCTGGGACTTTTTATTGCAAGCTGTTTTCTTATCCCCGTGATTGGCTGGGTCTTTATGCCCGAGGAAGCGGCGGACAATGTTTCGATCAGCGCGACGCTGCCCATGGGAACGGCGCTGGAACAGACCGAGGCAACCCTGCAGCAATTACAGGGCATTGTCATTGATGAAGTAGACAAGTCGGCGTACAAGGAAATCATTCTCCAGGCCGGCGGAGGCGGCATGTTCGGGGGCAGCAGTAATTCCGGCCAAATCCGTATTGACCTTGTCAAGTTTAGCGAACAGACCATGACCGCGGACGAAATCAAAGCCAAAATGCGCCCCCACTTTGATGAATTCCCCGGGGTCACTTTTTCTTTCGGCGGAAGTTTTGGAGGAATGGGTATGGGGGGATCCGCCGTGGATATTGTCCTTCGTACCGACGATCTGGTAAAGGGCAAGGAAATTGCCGACCGTATTGTAAGCCTGCTCAAGGAACAGGTTCCCGAAGCTACCGAGCCAAGCGTGGACCTTAAGGACGGCCTGCCTCAAATTGAAATCGAACTGGACCGCGACCGCGTCTACGATCTGGGGCTTAACACGGCTACCATCGGGAACGAAATCAAGGCCGCCGTGGACGGCGTTACCGCCACCAAATACAAAAGCGGCGGCAACGAATACGATGTGGTGCTGATCCTTGCCGAAGCGGATCGAAGCACCCTGCCCGCCCTGGACCACATCTTTATCATGAGCCAGGTAGCCGGACGCGTTCCCCTTTCCAGTTTTGCCTCTTACAAGGAAGGAACGGGCCCCATGACAATCAACCGTGAAAACCAGAGCCGCGTTATTCACATTACCGCCGGCTCGGTGCCCGGCACCAAGTTAAACGAACTTGAGAACAAGGTCCGTTCCGTAATAACCGCGGGTATCCCCGCGGAAGACGATGTGGTCATCGAATACACGGGGGGCAACGCCGACATGATGGAGATGATGCGCAACTTTATACTGATCCTCATCGTCGCGGCCTTTCTCGTCTTTGGCGTTATGGCAAGCCTGTTTGAATCGTTCAAAGATCCGTTTATCATCATCTTTACCTTTCCCCTTTCGCTGATTGGCATTGTGCTCATCTATCTGATCACGGGAACCATATTTAACATTTTGACCGCGGTGGGCCTGCTCGTTCTTCTGGGCGTTATCGTCAACAACGGTATCGTCCTTGTTGACTACACCAACCTGCTGCGAAAGCGCGGCCTGCCGCTGGAAGAAGCCTGCGTAGAAGCGGCGGGAAACCGGCTGCGCCCCATCCTTATGTCGACCCTGACCACGGTTCTGGGTCTGGTGCCCATGGCGTTCTTTCCGGGCGAAGGTTCGGAAATGGTGGCGCCCATCGGCAAGACCGTGCTGGGCGGCCTTTCCTTTGGCACTTTGATGACGCTGTTCCTTATGCCCACGATTTACGCCCTGATGAACAAACGTGATGATGAACGGCGCGCCCGCGCGGAAGCGCGGCGCGAAGCGATTGCCGCCGGAAAAACGGCGTCGTTGGGGGAAGCTTCGGCTTACGGTTCCGGCGAAACTTCCGGCATGGGAGGAGTTCATGTATAGAATAGAAATTATCGCCAACAATTCGGTCCAGGACAATATTCTGGAGGCCCTCCAGGAAGAGGGCGCCGGCAAAAACTACACGCTCTATACCAACGTGCTTGGGGCCGGCTCGTCGGGTCCCCGTATGGGAGACGCCATCTGGCCCGAAGAAAATTTTGTTCTGGTGATCTGGTGCGAAAAGGAAGAAGCCGAAGGCCTGGCGCGGGCCGTCGGCGGCGTCAAGGAACGCTTTCCCGGCGAGGGCATCAAGATCTTCGGGCTGCCGGAATGAACTTCCCCGCCCTGAAGCCCTGAAGGCCGTCCCGCTTCCCTTGAAGCAACAAGGCCGTTGTTCTATACTGGTGAATATAGGAGAAAAACATGGCCTTTGATTTTTCCATAGAAGCGCTGGGCAAATGTAACATTAAAAGCCCCATCGCGATGTCCAAGGTACAGGGCGACTTTATCGCGAACTATGTAACAGACAGCCAGTTTGTACGTCTTGATGTGGCGGTACAGCTGGGCAAGCAGGAAGCCCTCGAGCGCAAACAGGTCTTTGAGGCCGCGGGTCCCCGTGAAATGATCTATTTTATGCCCCAGCATGTCCACGCCGGCATCGTAAGCTGCGGCGGTCTCTGTCCGGGAATCAACGATGTTATCCGTTCTATTGTGCGCTGTCTCTGGTACCGTTACGGCGTGCGCCGGATCACCGGTATACGCTACGGTTACAAGGGCTTCCTTCCCGAATATCGTTTTGGCACCAGGGAACTTACTCCCGATGTGGTAGACGATATCCACAAGCTCGGCGGCACCTACCTGGGAAGCGCGCGGGGAGGCGGGAAGGAAGTGGCAAAAATTGTTGATTCCATGGAGCAGCTTAACCTTAACATGCTCTTTACCATAGGCGGCGACGGAACCCAGAAGGGCGCTCTGGACATTGCCGAAGAAGTAAGCAGACGCAAACTCAAGATTGCCATGATAGGTATTCCCAAAACAGTCGACAACGATTTTTCCTTTATTCAGCAGTCATTCGGATTTGATACCGCCGTCGCCAAGGCGGTCGAAGTTGTCGCCGCCGCCCACATGGAAGCGCACTCTCAGATTAACGGTATTGGCCTGGTTAAGGTAATGGGCCGCGAATCGGGCTTTATCGCCGCCCACACCGCGCTGGCAAGCCACGAAGTAAACTTTGTGCTTATTCCCGAAATCCCCTTTGAACTTGACGGGCAAAACGGTTTTCTTCATCATATTGAAGAGCGGCTCCAGCATTCCAAGCACGCCGTGGTTATCGTCGCCGAAGGCGCATTGCAGGATCAGCTTATCCAGGAAATAAAAACCGATGCAGGGGGCAATGTAAAAATGGCCGATGTGGGTACTTTTATACGGGACCGGATCACCGAATACTTTGAAGACAAGGACATGGAAATTAATTTAAAGTACATCGATCCCAGCTACCAGATCAGGTCCGCGCAGGCCAACCCCAGCGATTCAATTTACTGCGAACGCCTGGGCAACGCCGCCGCTCATGCCGCCATGGCCGGAAAAACCAAGTGCGTCATCGGCCTTGTCAACAATGAGTTTGTGCACCTGCCCATCAGCGCGGTCGTTTCCCAGAGAAACCACGTTGATCCCGAAGGCAACCTCTGGCGGGACACCCTGGACGCGACCCATCAGCCCATCCTTATGGTGAACAATCCCATCGGCGCTTTCTTTAAAGGCGGAGATACGGAAACGGAATGATCGTCC
>JAITBL010000064.1 GCA_031283575.1 Treponema sp.
GACTGTGCGCTAACGCGCACGGTTTTGAAACAGGCTCTTGCAGTTTCTCAGGCTTTCAGCCTTGCAAAACTGCTCATTTTAAGGTTGCTGTCCCAAAACTGAAGTTTTGGAACAGCCTCATTTGGGTAAAATTTCGTATAGTAGCCGTTGAAACAAACTTGTAACTTTTGTAAAAAAGTCATATACTTTTTCAGATGGCAAACACGGATTTTAAATCAATTATCGCGCTCGACTCGGAGCTTAATCAAATTCAGGATTTGGATCTTCTTCTTGAACGTATACTCCTCGAAGCCCGCAAGGTGGTCCACGCCGACGCCGGCTCCATCTATGTCAAGGAATTGATGATGGATGACGGCGAAATGGTAGATAAATTGGCGATCAAATACGCCCAGAACGATACCATGGCCCAAAAACTGCCCGAAGGGGAAAAGCTCATCTATAACGTATTTTCCCTGGTTATCAATGAAAAAACGATCTCCGGTTACTGCGCCCAGACCCGTCAACTGGTCAACGTTCCCGATGTGTACCATATCTCGCCGAACGCTCCCTATTCCTACAGTACCTCATACGACAAAATTTCCGGATACAAGACAACCTCGACCCTCGCCGTGCCCCTGCAGACTTCCGAGGGAAGGCTCCTTGGCGTGATCCAGATGATCAACGCCAAGGATCCCGGGGGGAATGTGGTGCCCTTTTCCCAGGACGATGAACTGCTCATTACCCACTTTGCCACCAGCGTGAGCCTTGCCCTCCAGCGGGCTTATGTTACGCGGGCGATGATTCTTCGTATGATCAAAATGTCCGAACTGCGGGACCCCAAGGAAACCGGAACCCATGTAAACCGTGTGGCGGGATACGCCGTTGAAATTTACGACCGCTGGGCCCGCAATCACGATATTCCCGACGCGGACCGGGAGCGTTTCAAAGACACCCTCAAGATCGCCAGCATGCTCCACGATGTAGGAAAAGTGGCGATTTCGGACCTGATCCTCAAAAAGCCGGCCCGCTTTACGCCGGAAGAATACACCGTCATGCAGCACCACACGATCTACGGCGCGGCGCTCTTCGACGACCCCCAGTCGCCGGTGGATATTATCGCGCGGGATGTAGCGCTGACCCACCACGAAAACTGGGACGGTTCAGGTTATCCGGGATGGATCGATCCGGTAACGGAAAAACCGCTCAAGATGAATTCCGAAGGAAAGCCGCGCGGCCGCAGGGCCGAAGAAATCCCCCTGCCGGGCCGCATCGTCGCCCTGGCCGATGTCTACGATGCCCTCTGTTCACGCCGTGTCTATAAAGATCCCTGGAGCGAAGTGGATGTCCTCGCGGAGATCAAGCAGTTGAGCGGCGCCAAATTTGATCCCGAGCTGGTTACGATCTTTTTTGAGATACTCCCCGGTATCAAGCAGATTCGGAACCTCTATCCCGAGCGAGAAGCCGTGTAAGCAGCTTGTCGAAGGACGCGGCAAATTTTTTTAACTCCCCCCTGCCGTAATGGGAACTGCGCTCACAGGCGGCGCCGTTTGAAACAAGGTCCAGGGTAAAATCCCTCAGCGACAAAAATTCCCCTATATTGCCGCGGGTAAAAATACGTCCGCGGTCGTCAAGAACTTCCGCCCCCGCTTCGAGGATGCGTTCCGCGAGGGGTATGTCCCGCGTTACCGCCAAATCCCCCTCCGCGGCAAGAGCGGCGAGCCTGTCGTCGGCGGCGCCTTCTCCGGCGGGGCAGAGCAGCATTTCGCCTCCCTCAAGATCGGGAATCGGCCGGTTGGCGGCGAAATAAGCCGTAACGCCGGTACGCAGCGCCGCGCGCAGCACCAGGGCGCGGGCATCACGGGGGCAGGAGTCGGCGTCAACGAGAATTTTCACGGGACGTTCCGCCGTTTCCCGCCGTATCAAGCGCGGCAAAAAGGGTAAAATTTCCTTCCAGGCGGAGCTTTTCGCCGGCCGCGCGGCGCGGCAGATAGGCCGATTCGCCCTGCCGCAGGTCAAGGGACGCGCCCGCGCCGTTTTTTACTTCGACACGGCCCCCGGTAACGGCGAAAATTGCCGGTTCTTCCGCCTCAAACAGGGACGCCCGCGACGTGATCCGGTAGAGGGTGAATTCCTCCGCCCCGGTCCGGTAACGGTATACGCCGGGCGGCCCCTCCCCGCCGAAAATCAGCGGCGGCTCAAAAGGCTCGAAGCGCGTGATCGCGAACAGTTCGTTCTGATCGATGTGTTTGCCGCTGAGTCCGCCCCGCAGAACATTGTCCGAATTGGCCATGCACTCAACGCCGAAACCTTCGACGTAAGCGTGGAGAATTCCCGCCGGCAGATAAATGGCCTCGCGGGGCTTGAGCGAAATCACGTTAAGGTACAACGGGGAAAGAACCGCGCTGTCGCCGGGATAAGCCTCAGCGAAACGCGCGCAGAGGCCGAAGGGATCGACAGACTCTGATGATATACTGTCAGTAACCGGGCTGCCAGCGGCGGCAAGGCTGCTTGCCGAAGTGATCAGGGCCTTTTCATCGGGGGACAGGTCAAAAAGCGTACGAAGCAAAACGGCATAGCCTTCTTCTACGGCGGAGAGAAGTTTGTTCCGCAGTTTTTCTGCTTCCCCGGAGGATTTTCCGCAGCGGCGAAAAAATTCCCGCAGAAACGCCGCCGTGACCGTTTGCTTCCTGAAACCGGCCATCGCGATAAACGGGGAAAGCGCGCAGAGAATTTCGGGCTTGTGGTTACTGTCGCGGTAATTGCGCTCAGGCGCGTCGGGCGCGAGGCCCGCCGCGTTTTCCCGCTCCCAGCCGGCGCGGGCCTGTTCGCGGTTGGGGTGTACCTGTATGGAGAGGGGCCGCGCCGCGGCAAGAAATTTGAGCAGAAAGGGAACGCCGTTTTTTTCGGCCCTGACTTCGTCCGCTTCGCTTAGAGGAAGCGCCGTTCCGCCCGAACGGATCATTGAGGGCCCCGCGGGGTGTACGCCCATCCAGAGTTCCGCCCAGGGTTCGTCCGCGCTCTCCGCGCCGAGAAGCTTCTGCAGGTATTCGAGCGATCCCCAGGGATAACGCTTTATCGTATTTTCAAGTTTGTACCCGGCCTGGCCTTTCAGCATGGTTCCGCGTCCCGTTCCAGGGTGGTGGTAAAGTCGTCAATCCGCGCGATCAGATCCAGGGTAAGTTTTTCCACTTCCCTGCCTTCGCGTTCGCCGCTGGCGTCCTGGCGTTTTATTTTTTCGATTTCGTCGCAGAGCAAAAAACCGGTAAGAAGCGCGATTTTAAGGGGATCGGTCAGGCCGGTGTTTTTCCGCGTATTTTCGATAACAATACGGTAACGCGACAGAAGGCTTTCAAGATAGGCGGGATCTTCGTCGGCGGCTATGGGAAGGGAAGTCCCCAAAAGATCAATACGAAGCTCGCTTTTTTCCATACTAGTACCCTGTCAACACTAAAAGTACTATTAAGATATTTAACCACAAAGGCGCGGAAAGGTAGACCGCTACGCGGTCAATCAGAAAGCACGAAGGAGAAACAAAGCCTGAAAAGCTCTCTCCTTTGTGTACTTTTGTGTGCTTTTGTGTGCTTTTGTGGCGCATATTCTTCTTCCTTGGCTTTCTTTATATCCGGCCGTTTAGATTTTACAAGCACTAGAATATGTCCAGCTCAGCCTCGTCTGAATCTTCCGCCTCTTCCAGGCCGCTGTCTTCGTCGATAGTGTAGGCGGCGGGCAGGGGGGCGGAAACTTTTTCGGCCGGCGCCGCGGCGGCCGAAGCCGTCTGCGCCGGTGTGGAAGCCGCGGGAGCGGAAACCGCCGGCGCGGCCGCCTGGGTTTTCGGCGCGGCGCCGGAAACGCCGGCGCTTGTTTTTGCCGCGGAAATGCTCCGCCCAATGGCGTCTTCAAACTGGTTCAGCCGGTCCAGCGCCGAAATAATCCCTTCCTCGACGCGGGCTTTTTCGTCTTTAAGGCGGGCGGCCAGTTCCTCAAGTTCCTCATTCCGCTTTTTCAGGCGGTTGTTCTCTTCGGTTACCTGGGTGACGAACCCTATCGCCCTGACGATTTTGGATTCCAGCAGTTTTACCTGCTCAAGGGTTACCATGTTATGCCCCCAGGGCCGTTTTAACTTTGGCCGTTACCGCCTTAAAGGCTTCCGGATCCTCGGCCGCCAGATAGGCCAGGGCTTTCCGGTCAAGATTGATCCCCGCCTTTCCGCAGCCCGCGATAAAGCGTGAATAACTTATACCCTCGGCGCGGCAGGCGGCGTTGATACGGATGATCCAGATACGGCGAAAATCGCCCTTGCGGTCCTTCCGGTCGCGGTAGGCGTAAAAGAGGCCTTTGACCACCGCGTCTTTGGCGGTCTTATAGTTTGAATGACGCCGGCCCCAGTATCCCTTGGCCAGCTTGAGAATTTTTTTCCGGTGGTTCTTTCGTTTGGAACCGTCTACAGCACGTGACATCGCAATCTCCTGTTTTAGCCGTAAGGCAGCAGTTTCTTCCGGATCACCTTTACATTGTCGGAGGACAAGATCCCCGCGTGGCGAAGGTTCCGCTTGCGTTTGGCGGATTTTTTGGTAAGGATATGGCGAAGATTCTGTTTTTTATACTTCACCTTTCCCGATCCGGTAAAGGAAAAGCGCTTTGCCGCGCTCTTCTTGGTCTTCATCTTGGGCATACAATCATCCTTTCTTTGCCTTGGGGCTGAGCACCATGGACATAAAACGCCCTTCCATGGCGGGCGCCTTATCCATTACATATTCCCCTTCTATTCGGGCCAGCACGTCCTTGAGAACATCAAGCCCCAGTTCGGTATGGGCGAGTTCGCGGCCCCGGAACCGTACCGTTACCTTAACTTTGTTTCCCTCCGCAAGAAATTCCCTGACATGTCTGGATTTAAAATCCAAATCATGTTCGTCAATTTTGGGCTGCATGCGGATTTCTTTTAACTTTAACAGCTTCTGCTTTTTCTTTGAGTCCCGAACCTTCTTTTCGTTCTCGAACTTGTACTTGCCGTAGTCAAGAATTTTGACCACCGGCGGATTTGCCTGGGGAGCCACCTCGACCAGGTCCAGCCCCTGATCGCGGGCCAACTGGAGCGCGTCCGGGGTACTCATGATCCCCTGTTCGCCATCCTCGTGGATAAGCCGGACCTCGCGTACACGGATCTGCCCGTTGATTCGTAAATCTTTCTCCGCCAACTGACCTCCTTCCCCGTCTCGCGGCGCAGCAACCGGCGCCGCCGGTAAATCGCCTGAAGCGTCCCATGAATATAGCAAAAGGCGGCGTTTTTGTCTAGTGGCAAGTACGCGAGTGTCAACAGTGGTATAGTACGCGAGGAGAACATAATGCCCGACATGACCGATGAAGAATATGACGCCCTTGCCTCCCCGCCTCGGCTGTCTGTGGACGGCGGCTCTAGGCAAATTTGCTGACTGACACCTCTGCGTTACCAACAGGTTCTTTAGCCGTTTCGGGGGTCGAAACGAGGC
>JAITBL010000163.1 GCA_031283575.1 Treponema sp.
GTTTTAGAAATGGCGCGCAAAATGAAGGCCATGGGCGATACTGTCGAAAAAATCATGCAGGTTACCGGTTTTTCCCGTGAAGACGTTGAGAACGCCTGAGCATTACCTGTAAATTTATCCGCTTGCAAACCCGCCCCCGAACGTTTACACTAGGGGGCAATGTACAAGCCCTACATCAAGCCGGTTTCACAGGCCTCGCCGGATGTAAAAACAAAAGAACCGGGCATCTCGCGCCTGGTGTACTTCGTGTGCCGGGTTCTGGGGCGCCTCTACCTCTATGTGATTCTGGGTATAACGCGGATTGTGCTTCGCAAGGGTGAACACTTGTTTAAGGCGTATCAGCGGGCCCTGGAAGGCAAAAGCCGCTGTATTATCGCCTTCCGCCATCCCAACGGCGGCGAAGCCCAGCTCCTTATGTACTTTATTCTCTTTAAGCTCAGGGCGCTTGCCAGGCGGGCCAAGGTTAAATTCTGCCGCAAACCTTATGTTTCCTTTGTCTACGGTTACGAGGTAGCCCGCTGGGGGGGCGCCCTGGCGCGGTGGATCATGCCCAACCTCAACGCCATGCCGGTGCACCACGCCAAGATGGACGCGGCCGGCATGAACCGTATCTTCAAGGCTATAGAAAACGGCCCCTACCCGCTGGCAATCGCGCCGGAGGGCCAGGTCAGTTACACCACCGAATCGGTGCCCCGCCTGGAACAGGGGGCGGTTCGTATCGGCTTTCAGGCGGCGGAAAGGCTCGCCCAAAGCGGCAGGGACATTCCGGTCGAGATCATTCCGGTTTCCATTCATTTTCGGTACGGTAAAATGGGCGAGTGGTCGCTTAAACGCCTGTTAAAAAAGATCGAAAAATACACGGGGCTGTATCCGCAAAACGGCAGTCTTGGTTTGACCGAGCGTTTTACGCGGACCCGAGGCTATATTCTTGCCCAAAACGAAAAGCGCTACGGCCTTACCGCAAAGGGCGATTTTAACGAGCGGGTCGACGCCCTTATCGAAACGGCCCTTACACGGGCGGAACAAATTCTGGGGAACGGAAAACGGGGCAACGAAATGGTGGAGCGTATCTACCATATACGCCAGATTTGCTGGGACCGGATGATCATCCCCGGAAACCACACCCTGGATCACCTTACCCCGCTGGAACGCTCGTCGGCGGATCTTTTGGCCGGCGAGGCCTGGTACGCCTCGCGCCACATGGAACTCGTGGACTTTGTCTGGTACTTCAGGGTGCCCGTGCCAGGCGAAAACGATCCGCTCTATGTCAAGCTGGAATACGCCCAAAATCTTTGGGACTTTGCCAACCGGACCATGGGCGGCGCCTATGTCAACCGCGTTCTCAATGTCCATCCCAAGCGCCTTCTTATTCAGGCGGCGCCGGTGATCAATCTTTCGGAGCGCCTCAAAGACTATAAAGAAAACAAAAAAGAAGCGATTGCCCGCACGATGGATGACATGAAGACCGCTTTCCTCAACTGTATCAGTGAGGCGGCGGAATACCAGATCTGATGGTACGGACAAATCTGGGGGCCGCCCTGTCGGAGGGAAGCGCCCTCCTTAAAAACGGCGGCGTGGAAACTCCCGCGCTCGACTCGTCGCTGCTTCTCGCTTTTGCCGCGGGCCTGACGCGGGAACGGCTTTACGCCCACACGGATCGCCCGCTTGCCCTGAACAAAAAGGCCGTCTTCGACGGCCTTATCCGCCGCCGTCTCGCGGGTGAAAGCGTCGCCGTTCTTGTGGGCCGCAAAGAATTCTGCGGCCTTGATTTTATCGTCACCGCCGACGTCCTTGTCCCGCGCCCCGATACGGAAACGCTGGTCGAGGCGGCGCTCGGAATTTTGTCCGCCGCCGGTATGAAGGGAAAGCCCGCGCTCGACCTCTGCACCGGTTCCGGCGCTGTGGCCATTGCCGTTAAACACGCGCGGCCCGATCTCGACATGTCCGCGTCCGACATTTCCCCCGCGGCATTGTCGGTCGCGCGGGAAAACGCGCGGCGTCTTGTGGGCGGCGGCGTTACGTTTTACGAGGGGGATTTGTTTGACGCCCTTCCCCGCGCTTCCGCCGGTTTTTCCGGCCCTTCCCTGCGGGACCGGACATTCGCCCTTATTACGGCGAACCCGCCCTACCTGCCCGCCGCGGAACTGGCGGGCCTTTCCCGCGAGGTGCGGCGGGAACCCGCGCTTGCCCTGGATGGCGGCGCGGACGGCCTCGATCTGATCCGCCGCGTTACGCGCGAAGCGCCCGCGCGCCTTGAAAGCGGGGGCGTCCTCCTTATGGAAGCGGACGGCTCACAGATGGCGGCGCTGCGCGGCCTGATGGCCGAACGCGGCCTGACGGAAATTTCCGTCAGGGCCGATCTTGGCGGGCGGCCCAGGGTAATTTGCGGGAAAAAGCCATGACCGTGGAAAATTTCGCGCAAAAACTCACTCCCTATTCCGCGGACGACGCCGCCCTCATTCTGGAAGCCGCGGCTCTGGCCGAAAAAAGCTGCCCCGCCAACTTAAACCATCATCTGGGGACGGCGGCTATTCTCGCCGAACTGCGGCTTGACGCGCCCGCGATCATCGCCGTGCTGCTGCGCGACTGTGCCGGCGGCCCGGACGCGGCCGAAAGCATCGCCGGGCGCTTCGGGAACCTGCGCCTTATCGAAGAGGCCGCCAGGATCGCCGCCGTCAACGCCGTCAATGAAACGGCGGCGGAAGCGGAAAACATCCGGAAAATGCTCTTCGCCATGGCCGGCGACATCAGGGTCATTTTAATCAAACTGGCCGACAAGCTTGACGCGATGCGGAGTCTGGAACTGGTCCCTTCCGATCAGCACAAGCGCGTTGCCCAGGAATGTCTCGACATCTACGCTCCCCTGGCGGACCGGCTGGGGATTTCCTGGATCAAGGACGAACTTGAGGATCTGGCCCTCAAGTACCTTAACCGCGGCGTGTATCTGCAAATAAAAGAAATCGTCGCTCTCAAGCGCGGCGAGCGCCGCCTCTTTCTGGAATCGGCGCGCGCCCTGTTGACGGCCGAAGCGGAAAAGGCGGGTATCGCCGTCGAGTTCCAGAGCCGCGCGAAACACTTCTATTCGATTTACCAAAAGATGCGCCGGCGCGGCAAGGCGGCCGGCGATCTCTACGATCTCTTCGGTATCCGCCTGCTCTGCGATACGATCGACGCCTGTTACACCCTGCTTGGTTTGGTACACCGGCTCTGGAAACCTGTCGACGGCCGCTTTAAGGATTACATCGCCATGCCCAAGTCCAACGGCTATCGCAGTCTCCATACGACGGTGTTTGCCGGTCCCGGCGGACTTGAACGATCAGGGCCGGACGCGCGGAACCGCGGTGAAGCCGAACAGGAGGACGCGCCATCGCCCGAAACCGGCGGCATACTCGAAATCCAAATCCGCACCCGCGAAATGCACCAAACCGCCGAATACGGCGTGGCCGGCCACTGGCTCTACAAAACGGGCTTTACGCGAAATGCGGAAACGGCCGAAATCGCCCTGGTCAACAAGCTCAAGGAATGGAACAGGTCCGTCGACGAATCGCAGATTTTTCTTGACGACATCAAGCGGGAACTTTTGGGCGATTCCATTTATGTGTTTACCCCTGCGGGAAAAGTGATCGAGCTTCCCTCGGGGGCGACGCCGCTTGACTTTGCCTACCGTATCCACAGCGCCGTGGGCGATCACTGTTCCCTCGCGCGGGTCGACGGCGCCGTTTATCCGCTGGGCGCTTCGCTCAAAAATACCCAGGTGGTAGAAATTGTAACCGCCACCGCGGCGCGCCCCACGGCAAACTGGCTGCGTTCCGTCAAAACATCCAAGGCCCGCAACCGTATCCGTTCATGGCTGCTCGAAAACGACGAAGCCTTCGCGCGGGACATGCGTAAAAAAGCGGAAACAGGGGATCTGCGTCACGAACAAAGGGAAGAGGCCGAAAGCAGGGGACCGGGCGCGAAGGCGGAGGAGCCGCAGCGGCTCATTCAGGCCGGCGTGTTCAAGGTCCGCGTCGAAGACGAAAAAAACATGCTGGTCCGTTTTGCCAAATGCTGCAAACCGGTTCTTGGCGATTCCATCGCGGGCTATGTTTCGCGGGGCAGGGGCATTATCATACACCGTGACAACTGTCCCAACACCGCACACATTCCCGATTTTGCCGAGCGGATGATCGAAGCCCGGTGGGAAGATTCGTCGCTCCTGATCAAACGCTTCAGGATTGAGGCAAAAAACCGCGGCGATCTTTTTTCCGAAATCGAAGGCGCGGTCCGCAAATTCCAGGGGCACCTTATCGAGGGCCGGCTCGAAGAAAGCGGAACCAACCGGCTTACCGGATACTTTACCATGCAGCTCGAAAACCGCGGCGATGTCGCCAGGGTACTTAAACATCTGCGGGGCATTCCCGCGGTTTCCGGCATTCAGGGACTCGGCTGATACCCGCCCGAAAGACGGGGGTATTCGATACGGCTTCGAATGGGGTATACTGCGCTTATGAGGGGCGTCTCTATTCGCGGGCGGGGATTCGTACCCTGCGGCGTGGCTTTGGCCTTCCTGCTGTTTTTGGGCTGTACCGGCTCCGCGGTTTCCGCCTCGCCGGGGACTTCCCCCGCGTCCCGCGCCTCCGGCAAAAACGCGCGGGCGGAGCGGAGCGCGATAAGCCGCGTCAGCATTGTCGCCGCCGGCGACAACCTTATTCACGACATTATTTATCTTGCCGCCCAAAAAGACGGCGTCTATGATTTTGATTCCTGTTACGAACATATAAAACCTGTCATTCAAAGCGCCGGCATCGCCTTTGTCAACCAGGAAACGGTTATGGGCGGAAGCGGTTTTAAGCCTTCAGGGTACCCTTCCTTTAATACCCCGCAGGAAGCCGGCAAGGCCCTGGTTGACGCGGGCTTTGACGTGATCAACCACGCCTCAAATCATTCCATGGACGCGGGCGAAGGGGCGGTTCTGGGAACCATCGCGTTCTGGAAACAGTATCCCGGGGCGCTCATGCTCGGTTTTTTTGAAAGTGAGGCGGAACGGAATACCGGTTTTCGCATTATCGAAAAGAACGGCATCCGCGTTGGTTTTCTTTCCTATACGTACGGCCTTAACGGATACCGCCTTCCGGCCGGCAAACCCTGGCTTGTCGCCCTTATCGACAAGCCGGTCATGGAAAGGGAAATCGCCGCCCTGCGTCCCCTCTGCGATCTCCTCGTAGTGTCGATGCACTGGGGCAGCGAGTTCCGCCACGATGTCAGCGCCGAACAAAAAGATCTGTCGGCGTTTCTCGCCGCGCAAAAAGTCGACCTTGTCCTTGGCCATCATCCCCATGTTACCGAACCGGTCGAAATTATCGACCGTCCCGACGGCGGAAAACTTGTCTGCTATTATTCGCTGGGCGATCTGTTATCCCACACCCAATCGGACTGGACGCCCGACACGATTACCGGCGCGCTCGCCTATATCGTGGTCAAAAAAACCACGCGCGGAAACGGCGAATCGGCAACCGTCGTGGAAACGGCGTCCGTGATTCCGACCGTATGCCATTACCGCAAGGGACGCCGCCCGCCCTTTACGGTGTACAGCCTGTGGGACTACAGCGATGAACTCGCGGCCGTTCACTACAAAGACAAAATGAGGCTCGAGTATCTGGAGGAAACGGCCCGTACCATTTTTGGAACGCGCGTTCTTGATAAAGCGGCGTATGAATTACTCCAGGCGAATAACGCCCAAAGCCGGGGGAAAAGCGAATGACGGCCTTTCTTCTTCACTACCATCTTCGGCCGGGCGGCGTTACCCAGGTTATGCTGAACCAGGCGCGGGCCCTGCTTGAAAGCGGGGCCGAAGTTTTTGTACTGAGCGGCGAAGCGCCCGTCTACGCCGATCAGTGGCGCGGCGTCAGGACGGAAGTTATTCCCGCGCTCCACTACGACCTCCGCCGGAACGGCGGCGACGAAAACATCCAAACCCTCGCCGCCGAAATTGCCCGGGCGATCCGCGGCCGCCGGTCCGGCGGGCCTTCCCTGCTCCACGTCCACAACCCGTTGATAAAAAAGAACAGCCTCCTTATCGGAGCGCTTAAACTTTTGTCCGCGGATTTTCCCCTGCTGCTGCAAAACCACGACCTTGCCGAAGACTTCAGGCCCGACGTCTACATGAACGAGGAGTATCCCGCCAACTGCCATTACGCGGTGATCAACAGCAGGGATTACCGCTTTATGCTGGAGTCGGGCCTCAAGGCCGAAGGGCTCCACCTCCTTCCCAACGAAGTACAAACGCTCGGCGCGGCGCCCGGTTTGGCGCAAAACCGCTACCTCTATCCGGTGCGGGGAATCCGGCGGAAAAATCTGGGCGAGGCGCTGCTGCTCTCCTGTTTTATTCCCGGGGGAAGAACGGTCGCCGTTACCCAGCCGCCCACAACCGTCCGCGACGCGGCGGTTTACGGCAGGTGGAAAAAGCTGGCGGCGGAACTGGATCTGCCGGTCGAATTCGAAATCGGCGAACGGCTTTCGTTTTCCGGGGCCCTGGGAAGCGCCTTCGCGGTGATCACGACTTCGGTCAAGGAAGGGTTCGGCTTTTCGTTTCTGGAAAGCTGGACCGCCGGCATTGCCTCGGCGGGGCGGCGTATCGATTATGTGTGCCGCGATTTTGAGGAAAACGGCGTCCGCTTTGACAGCCTTTACGACAGCATCAAAATACCCGCCGCCTGGGCGCCGCCCGATCTGTTTTTACGCAAGCTTGGAGAAACCCTCAACGCCGTGTACGCGTCGTTCGGGAATTCCATGCCGCGCGAAAAAATTGCCGCGGCGAAAAAATTTTTTGGCGGAGCGGCCGAACTCGACTTTGGCGTACTGGACGAGGAAATGCAGGAGGCGGCGCTGCGTTCCGTCTGCGCCGCTTCGGAGGCGAGGCGGGATATCGCCGCGGCCAATCCCTTTCTCGACGGATTGGCCGCCTGGGTTCCCGATCTCGCGGTAATCGAGGCCAACAGGCAGGCGGTGCGTTCCGCCTATTCGCGCGAGAGGATAGGCGGGCGCTTGCGCGAAATTTACGCGGCGGTTTTGGCGGCGCCGGTGACGCAAAGCATCTCCCGCGCCCTGCTCCTGGAACGCTACCTCGATCCGCTGCGGGTTTTTCTGACGGGTATCGCCCAATGAGCCTATACACCCTGAAGCTCCCCCGCAAACCGGCGGGCGGGTTCCCGATATTCGACCCTGGTCAGGCTTGCAGCCTGATTTGCAAGGACCCCCTGTCCGTCACGGACCGACGGCATACTTTTCAGCGTGCAACACAAAGGCTTTCCGGCGCGGTACTATAACGTGCGTCTATACCGTGCGTTGAAAAGTACACGCCCCCATGATAGACTACGACAACATGGGACGGCGTATTGTCATAAAATCCAGCGATAGGGGCCGGAAAACACGGCGCTGCACGGGCCAGACCGACTACGGCTTCGCGTTAAGCAAGGACGAAAACGGCGGGACGCG
>JAITBL010000270.1 GCA_031283575.1 Treponema sp.
CGCCAAAAAGGTGACTCTTATGATTTTTTCAAGGAAAAATTGATTTTGTCAATTTTTTTTATCCCCCTGACCGCTCCCTTTTTCGAGAAGAATTTTTAACCGCAAAGGCAAAAAAGGGAAGATCGGGGGTGAGGTACAGCGTCAGGGAGAAGGCCGGGTTTTTTGGGGTGTCAAGCAGCGCCTGGTATAAGTGGGCGAAGAAGGGGTAAGCGGAAGAAAGTGGCCCGATTGATACGTGAAGGGTTAAGGGTGAGCCTGTTTCAATCCACGCGCCCGCGCGGGACGCGACCCCGCCGCACGGGAAAACCGTATGGCGGCGTCTTTAACATACTACATTTTCCGGGTTTTGACACCCGGAAAATGTGCGCCTTACAACAAAGCGCCCCGCAGCGTTTCCGCGTTACGTTTCATAATGTCAATGTACGTGATACCCGCGGCCAGTTCGTCGCGGCTGACGTTGTGCGCCGAATGAAGAAGCTGTTTCCGCGCTCCCGTAGCCTCGCAAACGGCGTCCGCTATGCTGCCGTTGGAAAATTCAATATAAAACACCACGGGGATTTTTTCGTCTTTTACTTTGTTGATAAGAAAGGCGATTGTCGCGGCGCTGCATTCCGTTTCGGTTGAGCAGCCGGGGAAGGCGGCGAAGTAATTCAGATTGTAGGCGTCGGTAAAATACCGGAACGGGAAGCGGTCGCCAAAAACCAGGGTTCTGCGTTTTGCCGAATCGGTGACGGCCCTGAACCCGGCGTCCAGGGCGTCAAGCTCCTTGAGGTACGAGTCCGTATTGCCGCGGTAAAAACCGGCGTTTTCCGGATCCGCGGCGCAGATTGCGGCGGAAATTTTTTCCACCATGCGTTTTGCGTTTGCCGGGGAAGTCCACACATGTTCGTCGTAGGCAATTCCTTCTTCTTCCTCTTCTTCTTCTTCCATGCCTTCGACAACTTCTTCTTCCACCACGTCAACGCAGTCCATAAGGGTTATTATCTCCATCTCCGCGTCGTCCATGCTTTCCAGCACCTCTTCAACCCACTCGTCACTTTCTCCGCCTACATAGATAAAGATATCGCTGTTCCGGATAGTGATAATATCCTGGGGAGTAGGCTCGTAGGAATGAGACTCCGCGCCGGGCTTGAGCAGCATGGTAAGCTCGACCTTATCCCCGGCTATGGCCCTTACAAAGTCGTAAGGGGCAAAGATCGTGGTTACGACACTAAAACCTTGTTTCGGCTCCGGCTTTTTTTCGCAGGAAATAAACAGCCCTGAAATAATCAGGGCAGCCGCAATAAAAAAACGTTTTTTCATACATAACTCCCGTTTTAGGCGGCGGAATCGCCGCCAGTTTTATCGAACAGTAACACAACGTGTTAATGATAACTCCTAATAAGGCGGCGGAATCGCCGCCGGTTTATCCTCAATATGAAAATGATTTTCAATTTCATATTGCCTTTACACTACCCGATTACTTTGCTATAGTCAAGTTATGAACCTCCTGACCTGCGAAAATCTTTCATTGGGCTATGACGGCACGGTGGTTCTCCAGGGGCTTAGCTTTTCCGTTGAAACCGGGGAAAGACTCTGCGTAGTCGGGGAAAACGGCTCGGGGAAAAGCACCCTGCTGCGGGGGCTTTTGGGGCTGATGCCTCCGCTCGGGGGCGTTTTGCGGAAAAGTCCCGGCTTCCGGGCCCGGGAAACAGGCTACCTGCCCCAGGAAAGCGCTGTTCAGAAAGATTTTCCCGCCGCCGTGTTTGAGGTAGTTCTTTCCGGCAGGCAGAACAGGCGGGGGCTCAGGCCCTTTTACACAAAAAAGGACAAGGCCGCCGCCTCGGAAGCCCTCGGTATGCTGGATGTGGCGGATTTGGGCAAAAGCTGTTTCAGGGAACTTTCCGGGGGGCAGCGCCGGCGGGTTTTGCTCGCGCGGGCGCTTTGCGCGGCGGAAAAGTTCCTCCTCCTCGACGAGCCTGCCGCCGGCCTTGATCCAATCGTTCAGGGGGACTTGTACAGGCTGCTGGATTCCATCAACCGTGAAAAGGGAATCACCGTCATCATGGTTTCCCACGACATCGAGGGAGCGGTCAAATTCGCCGAAACCCGGACGGGCAGGATACTCCACCTGGCGGGCAGGCAGCTTTTTTTCGGAAGCGCCGGCGAATACCGGGAATCGGATCCGGGCAGGCAGTTTTTGGGAAAGACGGTTTTGGGAAAAGGCTGAACGTTTCGTTCATGTTCACTGAATACCGGTAATACCGGCGCGGCTTTCGCCGCATGGATAAGGATGATGTCATGGGCATAGTGGATACCATTATCGGCATGTTCTCTTTTGCGTTTATCGTGCGGGCGTTTATCGTCGGCTTTCTTGTCTCGCTTTGCGCGAGCCTTCTTGGGGTAAGCCTGGTCCTAAAGCGCTATTCGATGATCGGCGACGGCCTTTCCCATGTCGGATTCGGGAGCCTGGCCGCGGCGACGGCGCTTAACATGGCGCCCCTTACGGTGTCGATTCCCGTAGTGGTTGCGGCGGCTTTTCTGCTCCTCCGTTTAAGTGAAAATTCAAAGATAAAAGGCGACGCGGCCATCGCGCTTTTTTCGACCGGCGCCCTGGCAATCGGGGTGATGGTTATTTCGATGACAACAGGCATGAACACCGACGTATGCAACTACCTTTTCGGCAGCATACTTGCCATGAGCAAGGCTGATGTGCGGCTCAGTGTGGCGCTTTCCGTTTCGGTTATCGTTCTCTTTGTTTTCTTCTACAACAAAATATTCGCCGTTACCTTCGACGAAACATTCGCCAGGGCAAGCGGAGTTCCCGCGGGTCTCTACAACACGATTATCGCCGTGCTTACCGCGGTAACCATTGTGCTTGGAATGAGGATGATGGGCGCCCTGCTCATTTCAAGCCTTATTATCTTTCCCGCCCTTTCGTCCATGCGGTTCTTTAAAACATTCAGAAGCGTTACCGTTTCGTCAGCCGTTATTTCGGTATGCTGCTTTTTCGCGGGAGTCATGGTTTCGTATATTTTCGCTACGCCCACGGGGGCGAGCGTGGTGATCTTCAACATGGCCGTATTCGCCGTCTTTTCGGGGTTAAGCGTCCTGCGCGGCAGGTTCCGTCCCGCGCTGCTTGCCGTGGCGGGACTGGTTTTTGTTGTGGGAGCCTGCGCCAGGGGGCCGGTGCTCGGGACCCCGAAAAACGCCGCCGGAACCCGTTCCGTAACGCTTCCCTCGGACGTACCTCGGCCGTCCGCCCCGGAATCCTCGGACGGGCAGGGCGGACAAACAGCGGACGGCCAGACAACGGCCGGGCAGACGCCGGACGGCCAGGTGAATTTTGCGGCGGAATTGGGATTCGGGCCACCGGCGCGGGCCAGGCAGGCGGTAGAACCTTCCGGGTCTGTTGTCGAAATAAAAGAAAAAATGTTTATCGCCCAGACCAACGACATCTACCTGAACGCGGAAGATTACCTTGGCAAAACAATCCGGCTTGAAGGACTCTTCAAAACCGACAGTTATGACGATCTAAGCAAAACGTATTGTTTTGTTATGCGCTACGGTCCGGGATGCTGCGGCAACGACGGCAGCGCCGGTTTTGAAGTAGCCTGGCCGGAAGAGGCAAAGCGCCC
>JAITBL010000039.1 GCA_031283575.1 Treponema sp.
AACGATTATCGGCGCCGATGGAAATACCGAAGCAATAGACGGCTCCATAAACCGCATTGTCAACAACTGGCAGCGTACTACCGAAGCAAGCTTTGAAAAAGAATACCTTCCCCGCCTTGATGAATATTGCAGGCTCCTTGAAAATTCCGCCGAATCCAGAACGAGCAGTTATGCCAGGCGGCTCCTTAACGAAATGTACTGGACCAAGCGGCTTTACTTTCTTCCCTTTTATAAATTTGAATCAATCATGCCGCCTCCTTTTCAGAAGCGTGAAATCACCAGCATCTATCCGGAAATTCGTTCACTCCGCCGCTACCTTACCGCGGTAGCTTTCGGTATCGAACAGGGGAACAGAAACGGCGGCGCGGAAAAGCAGGCGCCCTGCGACGGCATTGACAATCCCTGGAGCCCCTATGTGTTCCAGGTTCCCAACCCGGTGTCGCGGCGGCTCGATGCCCTGCTTGCGCCAAAGAACCGCAATAACGCTTCGCTGATTTATTTTACCCTGTCGGCCGCGGTGGTACTCGATCATTTGTTGAACGATGAAAGCAGCTGGGCCTATTCGGACAGCGCCGGCTTCCTCTTCCGCAGTGAAAACGGTGAAGGGATACGGCCCTCCTTCGGCGTTGATACCCATATCGACGCCGAGGCGATTTTTAAACAGGTGCTAAAGAAACGGCAAATAGCGGCGGCCCAGGCGGCCCAGGAAAAGAAAGCGCTGGAAATCGATGTCTAGCGGCACATCGCGTATACTGATTTTAGACGGGGCCATGGGTTCCATGATCCGTTCCCGCTATCCTTCGTACCGGGGCTGTAATGACGAACTGTGTCTGACAAAACCGGAATTGATTGCTTCCATCCACAAATCCTATCTTGAAGCGGGCGCGGATATTATTGAAACCTGCAGCTTTAATTCGACGCCGTTGTCACTGGCTGAATACGGCCTGGAAGGCGAGGCGCGCAAGATAAGCGAGGCGGCGGCCGCGTTGGCCCGCAAGACGGCGGACGAATTTTACCGGCCGGGCGGCGCGGGCAAAGCGCTTGTGGCGGGGAGTATGGGTCCCACCGCCAAAAGCGGAAGCATACCCAGTGATGTGACACGGCCCGCTTCCCGCGCCATTGGCTGGGATGAACTTGAAAGCGCCTTTTTTGAAAACGCCGCCGGCTTGCTGGCGGGCGGCGTGGATATGTTTTTAATTGAAACGATCTTTGATACCCTCAACGCAAAAGCGGCGATTGCGGCCCTGGCGCGGCTTTTCAGCGAGCGGGGCAAAACGGCGCCGGTAATGATTTCCGCGACGGTGAACGAAGGGGGGCGGCTCCTCAGCGGCCAGGGCCCGCTGGAATTTCTCGCGTCAATCGAACACGCCGCGCCATGGTCGGTGGGACTCAACTGTTCTTTTGGAGCGGAAAAACTTATCGGTCCCACACGTCTGCTCGCGGCCGCCGCGCCGTTTCGCGTACATGTGTACCCCAATGCCGGTCTTCCCGATTCATCGGGCGGCTATGACGCGACGCCGGCCTCCATGGCGGCGGCGCTGGAACCCTATTTTGCCGAAGGCCTTCTCAACATCGCCGGAGGCTGCTGCGGTTCCACCCCCGATCACATTGCCGCCATCGCCGAATGCGCCGCCAAATACCCGGGCCGCGCGGAGCTGCCGAGGCCGGCCGCGGCAGCTCCGTTCCGCGCCGTCTTTTCCGCCGCGGAACTGCTGTCCGCTTCAATAAATTCCGCCGATTATGAGGCCGCCGCGGAGCTGCTGTCCGCGGCTGTCGAAGACGCCGGCGCCGATGCGGTTTTGATACGTATTGACGAGGGCGATAAAATGAGCGCCTTTATTCGCACCGCCCTCTTCTATCCCGATCTGGCGCGGCTGCCCCTTATTCTGGAAAGCAATAACCGGGAAGCGATTGAAGCGGGGCTTAAATGCATTCCGGCCAAAGCCTACGTAAGCGCGGCGGCTTTGGCGGACAAGCGTGATATCGCGGTACAAGCGCGGCGTTACGGAGCGGAAATTTTTTTATGAAGCCGTATCTTCCAGTATCAGCAGGGTCTTGGGATCAAGCCGTACGGCAAGGTGTTCAAGGTTAACCGCGTCCCTATCCTTGGAGGCGGTCAGCTCAATGTGGTCCGCTTTGGGGTCAAGAACAATCACCACATCAACAAGGTCAATATAGTCTTTGAGCACGAGGGGGACATTTTGCCTGTCGTAGGACGAAGCGTCGCCCGAGACCGTACACGAATACCAGAACGAAACGCCCAGCTCGGCTGCGCCGGTCCTGACCGCCTCCATACGCTCGCGGTTGGTCCGGCTAAAATCAAAGCCGTCGATGATGATCGCTTCCGCGGCAAAAGCGCCGTCCTTGATCAGGGCTTTAAGACTCTTGAGAATCTGGGGTCCGGTAACGCCGTCCTGGCTAAAGTTAAGAAGTACGCGGTTCTTTACCAGTTCATCTTTTACTTCGGCGCTCTTGTCAAGATTTTTCTTTTTGGTAAATTCTTCAAAAATATCCTCGTACCAGGCGAGCACATAATCGGTGTGCTGGGTAAAAGAAACGTGAATGATCTTTTTTCCCTGGAGCAGTTTGTCCAAAGCAATCTGCACCAATACCGAAGTTTTGCCGATTCCCGAAGGCGAGGCGATAACGCCGATTTCACCGGCTTTAAGAGCGCCGCCAAGGGACTTTTCAAAAATGCGCACCGGACTGCGCTGAACCAATTCATTTAAAACCATTTTATGTTCCTCCATTGTAAATGACAAATACGGCTATTTGAGGCTGTTCCAAAACTTGTTTCAAAACCGTGCGCGTTAGCGCACAGTCAATTAGTTTTGGAACAGGCTCATTTGGCAGCCTTTTTCTTTTCGACAAAATCCTTGATGAGCGCCTCACCGATACTCAGCGGCACCTTGCCGTACTTTTCAAACTCCATGGTAAACTCGGCTTTGCCCTGGGTAAGAGAGCGGAGTACCGTCGAGTAACCGAACATTTCGCTTAAGGGTACTTCCGCCTCGACCCGCGAAAAGGTTCCGTCTTCGGTGGAGGATGAAATGATTCCACGCCGCTGGTTAATCGACGCAAAGATGTTGCCCTGGAATTCCGTGGGCCCTTCCACCGATACTTTCATGATGGGTTCCAGAATGCAGGGTTTGGCTTTGCCGTACGCTTCGCGGAAGGCGCCGATGGCCGCCAGCTGAAAGGCGATGTCGCTTGAGTCCACGGGATGGCTCTGGCCGTCGTTGATCACGCAGCGTATATTGACGATGGGGAATCCGATCAGGCTGCCTTTTTTAACCGCCTCTTTAAAGCCCTTGTCACAGCTGGGAATAAATTCGGTGGGAATGGAACCGCCCTTAATCGAATCGACAAACTCATAATCGCCTTCGGCCCAGGGCTCCATGTAGCCGGCGACGCGGCCGTACTGGCCCGAACCGCCGGTTTGTTTTTTGTGGGTATAATTAAAGTCGGCCCGCGCCGTGATCGCTTCGCGGTACGCGACCTGGGGCATGCCTGTTTCCACTTCGCTCTTGTATTCGCGGCGCATCCGCTCAATATACACTTCCAGGTGTAATTCACCCATGCCCTGTACAATGGTCTGGTTCGATTCGGGATCGACAAAAGTACGGAAGGTGGGGTCTTCTTTGGTAAAGCGGTTAAGGGCTTTTGCCATCTGGTCGGCGCTTTTTTTATCTTTGGGCGTTATGGCCAGCGAAATCACCGGCTCGGGCACATACATACTCGTCATGGCGTAATTTACGCCGGTACCGCAGAAAGTATCGCCCGAAGCGCAGTCGATGCCAAAGAGCGCTACAATATCGCCGGGCGCTCCTTCATTAATGTCTTCCATATTATCCGAATGCATCCGCACAAGGCGGCCGACCTTGAACCTTTTGCGGGCCCGCGTATTGGCAAGTTCATCCCCTTTTTTGAGAGAGCCCTGATAGATTCGCACATAGGTAAGCTGACCGTACTGGCCGTCTTCCAGCTTAAAGCCCAGAGCGACCGTAGGACGTTTTCCATCGCATGAAAGTTCCTTTCGTTCTTCGTTATTGTCCAGATCCAGGGCGTAGTTTTTGACTTCCGTCGGATTGGGAAGATAGTAACCGACGGCGTCAAGGAGGGGCTGGATGCCCTTGTTTTTATAGGCGGAACCAACCATGACCGGAACAAATTTTTCTTCCAGCGTGCCGCGGCGGATCGCCTGCCGGATCAGGTCTTCGTCGATGGCCCCGCCGCCCAGAAATTTTTCGGCAAGTTCATCGCTGAACATGGATACAGCGTCGAACAATTCTTCGCGGTACTTTTCCGCGTCCGCCTTGAGGTGGCCCGGAATTTCCGCGTAGCGGAGTTCTGTTCCGGCATCGCCGTCAAAGTAGACGGCCTTCATCGTGATAAGGTCCACAATTCCTTCAAGCTTGTCTTCGAGACCGATGGGAAGCTGAATCATCACCGCGTTGAGGCCGAGCTTTTCGCGGAGCTGGGTTTTGACTTTGAAGGGATTGGCGCCGGTACGATCGCACTTGTTGACAAAGGCAATGCGGGGCACATGGTAGCGCTTAAGCTGCCGGTCTACGGTAATGGACTGGCTCTGAACGCCGCCCACGGCGCAGAGTACGAGAATCGCCCCGTCCAGCACCCGCAGGCTCCGTTCCACCTCGATGGTAAAGTCAACGTGCCCCGGGGTATCGATCAGGTTAACGGTATAATCCTTCCACTCGACCTGGGTCGCCGCGGACTGAATCGTGATTCCGCGCTCCCGCTCAAGTTCCATGTGGTCCATGGTGGCCCCTACTCCGTCTTTTCCCCGGACTTCGTGGATGGCGTGTATCTTATTACTATAGAAGAGAATGCGCTCGGACAGGGTCGTTTTTCCCGAATCAATATGGGCGCTGATGCCGATATTGCGCATTTTTTCGATGTCAAAAGCCATGTAAAACACTCCTTGGTGTAGGCGGCATTTTGCCGCCATGTTAAATCGGAAGGGAAGCGCGCGCTTCCCACATACTCCTTACTTTTCGGCGGCGTCTCGCCGTCAACGTGAAGCGAATGGTAAGAAATGCTTCGTATGGCAATAGTTTAGTAAAGTTCGCAAAGAACTTCAAGCCATCGAATTACGGTGTTGACCACTTGTCTTTTACGCGGTTTTTTACTAGGCTTAAAGAAAACCCGAGGGGGAGTCATGACGGTAAAAGAGGCCATTGAAGTATTGGAAGGTGAATTCTATTGCGGCAGGGAAAAAGCCGATCTCGAAGTCGCCTCGGCCTGCGGCGCCGATTTGATGAGCGACGTTATGGCTTTTGTCAAAGACCGCGTCCTGCTCCTTACCGGCCTGGTAAATCCCCAGGTGATCAGAACCGCCGAGCTTCTTGACATAAAATGCATCATCTTTGTCCGCGGCAAAACCCCCAGCATGGACATGGTTGACATGGCGATAGAATCCGACATTATCCTCGGCGGAACCAAACTTCCCATGTTTATCTCCTGCGGCAAACTCTACGAAGCGGGACTCAAGGCCGGCGGCACCCGCCACATCTAGCCTTGGACGGCATCATAGAAAACAAGCGGCGCCTCCGCCAATCCTCACAGGCAGTCCTTAAAACCTTCGATGCCGCCTGTTTTACCGCCGCGGGCAGGGCGGCGGCCGCGTTGCTGCCCACCCTTCCCCGCTGGGAAGCGTACCGGACGGTTCTGGCCTTCTGTTCAATGAACGGCGAAATTGATACGGCCCCCCTCATGACCGCCGCCCGGGAAGCGGGCAAAGAGGTTTTTGTTCCCCGCGTTGAAGGGGACGATCTTCACTTTTTTAAAATAAGCGCCGCTGACGATTTGACGCGCGGCGCTTACGGCATTCGGGAACCGGCCGGCGGCTCGGCTTTCACGGCCCGCCGGAGCGCGGACGCGCAAACCCTTGTCCTCTGCCCGGGGCTCGCCTTCGATCGCGCCGGAGGCCGTCTGGGGCGCGGACGCGGCTGTTACGACCGTTTCCTCGCCGGCCTCGCCCGGACAGGCGCCGGATTTACCGGCGCGGGGCTTTGCCTTCACCGCCAGCTGCTGGACAGGCTTCCCCTGGAAGAACACGACCGGCGCATGGATTACCTCCTTACCGAAGAAGAACTGATTCCGGTTTAACCGCGCCGTCCGCAAAGCCCCTTCATTCACAGTGGGTTTGAACCCGGGAAGCTCATTAAAATTCCGTTACTTTCGCCGCCTCAAATTCCCTTTCGATCTCGGCGGACGGTTTTGCCGTAACGAGGCTTAGCAGCCAAATCACGAGAGCCGAAAGAATAAACGCGGGGAGCAGTTCGTACACGGCAAAGACGCCGCCCAAGGGGGCGATCCAGTTCTTCCACACGACCACGAGGATGCCGCCGGTGAGCATGCCCGCCACCGCCGCGGGAAAGGTCGTGCGTTTCCAGAAAAGGCTGAAGAGTATAAGCGGCCCGAACGACGCGCCGAAACCCGCCCAGGCGTAGGAGACCACGCGGAAGATCGACTGGCTTCCCGAACAGGCGATGATTACCCCGAATACGGTAACAAGGAGCATGGCGATACGGGCAACCCACATGACCGTGGCGTTGCTGGCGTCTTTTTTGAAGATATCCTTAAACAGGTCATTGGCCAGGGACGAAGACACAATGAGCATGTACGAGTCCGA